>NZ_JBCPGA010000030.1:0-30452 GCF_040914135.1 Ruminococcus sp. RTP21204st1_B2_RTP21204_210225
TGCACCATAGCGCAGGAAACGGGATTTGAGAACATCGGCTATTTCTGCCGCAGATTCAAAAAGCTGTACGGCGTTACACCAGCAAATTACAGAAAATACTATCGCAGTGCAGAGTGTAATTCAATGAGAAATATACATTCTGACACAAATGTCCTGTCGGACTGATGAAATAGCTAAACTTGATAAAAAGATATCAGATTTAAGAGAGTATGACAAAATCTGCAAGCAGAGAAAAGAACACCTTAATAATACAACTCAGTTTATTGATGAGATCTTGTCCGAAGGTTCCGGAACAATCTGCACCGCCAACGGTGGGCTGCCTCCGGAAGACCGAAGAAAGCTCTACTATGATCATATCTTTCTCGTTGCATAATTCTTGTTCGAATAAAATGTGTCAAGTGATATTGACAAAACCAAAGCAGCTCTATAGACTTTTTGAGATTGGGTAATTTACTCTATGTAGTTGCTTAAAGTTTATTATACTTCTTTAGTCATCGGTGGGGTAGATGCGGAGGGTTTGACGGTTACTTTTACTGTACAAAATTATTTCCCACAAACCTTTATAAGTGTGGTATAATAAAAGAAATTAAGATCATAGGAGGAAAACAAAATGGATGATATGCTTGATAAATACAGAGGTTCGCTGGTCGGTGGTGCTGTGGGTGACGCTTTGGGGTATGCCGTGGAATTTTGCAGTGAAAGACAAATTTTCAGCGAATATGGAGAAAATGGCATAACTGAATATGCGCTCAAAAATGGCAAAGCCCTTATTTCTGACGATACTCAAATGACGATGTTTACTGCAACTGCGTTGCTGGACGGGATAACAAGGGGCAAGCTTCGTGGGATAATGGGCGACTTTTCGACCTACATGGCATTTGAGTATCAAGGTTGGTATCTGACACAGACCGCAAATTATCCTGTTGATATTGAAGAAAATTATGCGAAATATAGCTGGGTCATGAATTTGCCTGAAATGTTCAGCCGCCGTGCACCGGGAAATACTTGTTTGTCAGCCTTGGCGGCAGGGGGAAAGGGTACTATAGAAAAGCCTATAAATAACAGCAAAGGCTGTGGCGGAATAATGCGTGTCGCACCTATCGGGCTATATTTTTCAGAGGGTAAAATGGATATCGCAAGTATTGATAAGATAGGCGCTGAATGTGCCGCTATTACTCATGGGCATGAGCTTGGATATATCCCTGCGGCGGCTCTTGTTCATATGGTCAGTTTGTTGTCCCACAATAATGATATCACACTGCTTGAAGCTGTTACGAGTTCGGTAAGGACAATGCAGCAGATATTTAACAGAGCTAAATATATTGACGATTTTGTGGAATTAATCGAGCTTGCGGTCAAGCTTTCACAGTCAGGCGACAGCGACCTCGACAATATACATAAGCTTGGCGAGGGCTGGGTGGCTGAGGAGACTTTAGCTATTGCAGTGTATTGTTCACTGAGATATCAGGATGATTTTGATAAAGCTGTATGCACAGCGGTAAATCACAACGGCGACAGCGACTCAACAGGTACAGTTTGCGGAAATATTCTTGGCGCATATCTTGGCTACAATGCAATACCACAAAAGTTTAAGACGAATTTGGAATTTCATGATGTTCTTTTGACCCTTGCAGACGATCTTTACAACGATTGCCAGATGTCTGAATACAGCGATCATGATGACAAGGTATGGCTGGATAAGTATGTTCATAAGACATATGGAAAGAGGGGGTAGGCTTTGAGCGAGCGGAATGACGAACTCACAAGACTTAGTTACACATTGGGCGAGAACATGGAAGACAGGTTTTATGTTTATATGCTGCAAGACGATAATGGAAAGCCTTTTTATATCGGCAAAGGGCAAGGCGGACGAGTGTTTTGTCACGAAAACGACGCTGATAAGCTGTTAGAAGTTATACGCTCAGAAAACGGAGATAGAAATGTCGATTATTCCAAATTATCTGAGAAAATAAAAACTATCATTAAAAGTAGCGGCAAGGTTGAAAAGGTCATAATAAAATGGGGGTTGACCGAAAATGAAGCATTTATGTGCGAATCTGCGCTTATGAATATGTATGATTACATTTTTCCTGAAACGCTCACCAATATTTCTAATGGTCATGCAAGCAATGCTGAAAAGCACTCTCACGCACTTGACGGATATAAAACGAAAGCGAGAAATGTGCAGGATTTTCTTGATAATGTTGCCATAAGAGAAGTGGATTTCAAAGAATACTGTGAAAATATCCCTGTTGTTTTCATTACAATAAATAAAAGCTATCCGCTTATGTACAAGGAAAAATGTGCCGACTTGCAAAGGGAAGATTTTATATACGATTCAGCAAGGGGCTTTTGGGATATAAACATAAGGCGTACAAGGTATGCAAAATATGTTTTAGCACTTTATAGGCAGATAGTGGTAGGTGTGTATCCTGTTAATGAGGATAGCTGGAGAGTTACAACAGATTTTGATGAAAAGGAATTTCCCATATATCCCAAGAAGTATCGAGAAAACGATAAACTGTTGATACAAAAGAATAGGACTTATGACGAGTACAAACGTCTTGGCGGACAGAATGATAAAAAATGGTTTGATACACGTCGGAAGAGAATCGGTTTTGAAAAGTGCAAGCCTGAGAACAGCGAGGAATATTCGTATCTATGCAAACTAAAAGGCACATATCTCAAGGACAGATTTTTCAAAAACCAAATGTCAGTATATAATTATGACGTGGACAAGGACGGAAAGCTGAGATTTTACAGTTCTGCAAACTGGTGTTAATATCATCTATCATTGACGCTGTGAATTTGAATGTAACCGTCAAACCCTCCGCATCTACCCCACCGATGACTAAAGAAGTATAATAAACTTCAAGCAACTCCATAGAGTAAATTACCCAATCCCAAAAAAGTCTATAGAGCTACTTAGACCAAATTAGATGTAGAGATAAAGATAATGAAAACAACGATCGCAACGGTAAAGAACGAATTTCGCCTGACTGAATGGTCAGCCCAGATCCAGGCACAGAAAAGTAGCGGACTTACAGTGCATAAATGGTGTGAAGAAAACGGTGTCAATGTTAATACCGTGTACTTGAATTTTGTTCCGATTATTTCGCTGCTCATTTGTTTTTTATTCCTTGCCTTTAGATTCGTATCTAAAATATGTAATAAAACATTATTGATACTTATTAAGATACATTTGACTAATCTGGAAAATAAATTCCCATTTCATCTTGGTTAAAATCGTATCGTGATATGCTTTCTTCATCTTCAGTTGTACTGTCAAATACTCGAATAGATGATATTTTATCTGTCTGTTTATTATCAAAATGCAGACAAATAAAAGCATCGAAACGCCTTAGTTGAATGCAAATAGTATCATTGACCTCCCATGCGGCTAACAAATTAGAATATGAAGGAGTATATCGTTCTATAAATTTATCCATATTCTTCACAGCTTCCGGATCCTCCAGAAACTCATTGGAAAATATAGTTTCAAGCTCTTCTCGGTCTTTATTATGCATCGCCCCGAAAAATGTGTTTAAAATATCAGACTCGGTTTCACATCCGGGGTAATATATTCCGGCAAGCAGATCTCCGCCGCCTGCTCCTCTCTGATCTTCCTCACATTCTTCAAAAATCAAGCTGTATACGCCTTGGGCAGACGGATCAGTTTCCTGCTGTACCCACTCAGTCCATGTTAATGAATAGCATTTTTCAGTAGTCTTAATTACACAGATCGACCATACACATTTTGCCTGCAAATCAGAAAAAGATTCTGATGACTGATTTCCATAAACTATCTCTAAATTGTCACCCTCAAATATATTAAATATGTATTTGATACCTTCATCAATATCAGGCTGTAATTTCAAAGTCTGCTCTGAAAAAACGCTTTTAAAAAGTTCAGCATCGTTGGTCTCCAAGGCTTGTATCAGAACATCCGAAGTATTTTTCGTTGAGGTTTGATCGATAATTAATTTATCATCATTTTCTATTGAACTTTGGCTATCGTTTAATATAGTACAGCCTGTAGAACTTGCCAATAACAAAGTAAGCAAAACGGATATTGTACTTTTTTTCACATTTAATCACTTCCATTAATCTGGCAAATAAATTCCCGCATTTTCTTCCGATAAATTATAATCACCGATAGTCTTTTCATCGTCTATCTCGGCAAATTTTAGAAAAGATATTTTATCCGTTTGTTCCTTGTCAAGTCTAAAACAAAAACATATCGGAGTATCATTTTTCATGGACGTAATATAAACGGTGATATTTCCATCATCAATTTCCGTCCAGCCTTCGTAAAGTTCTCGCATTGGCTGACAGTAATCAAAAAAGCGATCTATTTCATCGTCCGTTACGCCTGAAGCCAGCATATTGTCAGAAAGCAGCTCACGAAATCTCTCTATGCGATCGTCATGATTTTTTTGCTGATAAATGTTTTTCCAAAGAGTAAACGCCATATCACTTTCCTCGGAATTAGCAGGATACACTACCCCTGCAACAAAAAGATCTTCACCTCCCTGATCCAGTCCGGCATCCGGCCAAATCTGGAGTTTCATGCTGTAGACTCCTTCTTTTTCCTTATCTTTTTCATTTATCGTCCACGCATTCCAAGTAAGCTTATAGTAGTTTTCTGTTGTTTTAAAAACGCATACCGGAGAAACAATGCATCTTTCACCACTGCTCGAATATTTATTTGAGCTTGAATTATTCTGCGTAACTTCAACAAATTCGCCTTCATATATGCTGAGCATATATCCGATCCCTTCATCCAGATCCGGACAAAGATCTTTGGCACGAACAGAAAACAGATTTTTGATTGCGTCCGCATCGTTATTTTCCAAAGCCTTTATTACTGTTTCTGAAACACTCACATTCTCCGTCTGATCAATAATGAGATCACCTTCATAATGGCTGTTCAATTTTTCTACAACAGAACAGGACATTAGGCATAACATCAATATTACGGACATTGTGCAGCAAAGCAAGTTTTTAAATTTTAACATAATATTCTCCTTACCAAATCAGAGTTACAATGTATGAACCCGAATCTTTTTCTGAAATATCCCATTCGACTTCTCCTGCATTAAATTCTCTGAAAGAATCTAACATTATATCTTTGTTTTCTCCAAAGCTCAAAAAAATCTATAGTAGTTACGGCTTGTAGATCCTCAGTTTTAACATTCTGAACCAACGGATCAAATCCAGTTAGCCACCATTGTAATTCATCTGGTTCATGTTTATACAGCTGCTCATCATCACTGAAGATTCCATCCCCATTAGAATCATGATATAATTCAAGAGTCATATCAACAGAATATTCTCTGTTAACCTCGGCATAAAGATATGAGTATTCACCATTTTCCATAATATAATTTCCATACTCATCAATTTCTCCATCTTTCACCTGATAAATACCTGTTTCAGCGCCTGCTCCAAGGTTCATATAGTCGCCCTTCCATGACCATATTATAAATTCTTCTCCTTCATCTTTGGATTTATCACCGTCAAGATCTACCCAAAAAATCTGAGATTGATGAACATCTACGGTTATTTCACCGTCCGAAGCTTTGTTAACCGCAGCTCGGAAAACATCGTCATAGCATGTGGTATAATGTGCATATTGCTGCAAACAATCAGGTCTCATATGATAGATACCATCATCATCCATATCTGCAACAACATTCAATCCAGGAATATATGAAGACAAAATCGGGTGCTTTCTCACAAATACTGCGGCGATTGTTCCTAACTCCGCAATTTTCTTTATCAGCCAGACACCACCTATCTGATAAAATATTCCAACTGCAAAGGTTACGAAATTCCTGAATCCTTCACTATGAATTAATTTGCCTATAAAATTAAAAAAAGTCAAAATCTATAAATTTATTCCATAAATCTTTACACCATTCACAAGCTGAATCAATCCACTCTTTAGCTTTTTCCAACCAGCTCTTTTCGCATTCTGGTTTTAAGTATTCATACTTATCGTAAAAATCATCTTTGCTCTTATTAATAACATCAGCGACATCGCCGTCAATACGCACAACATATTCCGATTATTTTATTGCCAAATGTCCTATTTTTTATTAATATAAATTATTTTATCAGGATCAACATTTTTCAAAAGATATTCTGACATTATTTCAAATCCGTCCATAAGAGTTTCAACAGCAAAATGCTCAGAGTTCACATATATTAAAACTTTTTCATTAACCCCTAATCTAGTATCATTAATTATCCATTTTATCTTTGTTATTTCTGAAACATCCACACTATATTTGGATCCCAAAATCTTCCTAACGGTTATTTTGCTGCCGCTTACTACAATTTTTAATTTTCTTATCCACAATAATGAAATAGCTATTGGAATAAAAATGAATAATATTGTTGAAATATACATAGGGAAATGCGGAGGATCACCAAAAATCGTATACATTACGTTTAAAACAATGAAAAAAGCAGTTATAAAAACTTCACCTTTATAAATCTCTGACGGCATCTTCACAGTAAATTTCGATTTTGATTTCATTGATCAGACCTCCTTCATTTCTTATTAATTTTGTGACAACTCTCTCCATTCGTCATACCATTCCTTAATCCCATCAAAAAACCACTTGCTATATTTTCCAATGTACCTTCAGAAAGTCCTGAAATTACACCATTTCTAATTGTTTTATAATGAAATTTTTTAATACTTCCCTGTTTTAATTTTGTTATTACCATTTTAAATGAAGCATCATAGCTATTTATGCCTGAAAGTCTTTTGAACACCGGAATTTTTTTCGAAAGAGTTTTTGAAAGCTTTCCAGTAATTTTACTTAAAGCAACACTAAAAAAAGCCGCTGTTCCTGTGCTTAAACCAGTATCAAATAATATTTCAAAAGTCGATCGTTTTTGTCCCCCAGTAATATTTTCAAGATTTTCGCCAAAAAACGTTGATATTGCCGCCTCTGCTGAACAAGCAGCAATTGGATTAGTAAGCAATAATAAAACACCGCCAGCAAAACCACCTATCGCTGATCCAATATATGATTGCCAGTTACCATCCCAATCGCCTGTTATCGCACATGAAATAGTATCACTAATTAATTGACCTGAAATGCCTACGATTGCTCCAACTACACCAACAGCAATTACTGGAATTGCCGTTCCAAATGTTGAAATACTCAATATAACAATACCGACAACAATGACAATAGTCACAAACGCACTAACTATTGACTGCCAATTTTCCTTGCACCACTCGCAAGCGTTATCTACTTTTTCTTCCAACCAGCTTTTTTCAATATCCGGTTTTAAGTATTCATATTTATCATAAAAATCATTCTTGCTTTTATTGATAGCATCAGCCGCATTTTAGTCAATAGTCACAACATCGGAAATGTATTCACTAATATTTTCTTTCAATGACTCAAGTGATTTAATTTTGTCCTCTTGGGTCTGCGTTGATGATTTTATTGAGCTGATAACATCATCAACATCACATATGCTTTCATCTATGGAAAGCACTTTTGATTTCAGTGATTTCAAATCAGCATTATCATTAATAAAGGGTGATAATATTTTACGGCATATTCAGGATCATTTTTTATTATTGATGTAATGTTATTTTTTTATTGCTTTGCAATAATCATTTCCTAATTTATAGTATATAGCATTGACAAGGTGCAAAACCATTTTCAATAGTGCCATATGTTTTCTAAGTTCAATTATCTGTTTGCTTTTTATGTGTTTAGTGGTTCGCATCTTCTCATAGTTTAAACCTCGATACAGTATTTCAAATAATAAATATTCCATCTCATCTCACCTTAATTGGTTTTTTCCAAAAATTCATCTGATACGCTCTAATTATATGGAAATGATAAATGAGAAACTTGTTTTACTCTACATCCTAATGCCGTTAGAGTGCGGAGTAATATCAACACATTTTCTTTGTAATCCTTGCTACATTCAAACCAATAATCTGCCCCTTGGTCCACAGAAGCAAAATAGGCTATTAATATTCCTTCTTTAATATATTTTTGAGGCTGACTAATGATAGATGTTGCTAAAAAATCCGTCCAATTAACCTTATTATCAAAATAATATATCATTGACTCGCACGCACAATCAAAATGATTTATATTTATTTTCGCATCGCTTAATCTCAAAAAAATATTAAATGGGTCATTAATGATTTCTGATTTTTCTAAGATTACCTTTGTATCAACTATTTGAGAAAGATGTTCTTCCGGCAATCTGTAACCATGAAAAAATATCTTTTTTCCTTTAGAAAAATCATATAAAAACTCGTTTAATACCTTGGCAGCAGAAATATTTTCATTAATGTCCGAAGTCCAAAAAACAATTGAATCTTTATCTATTCTATATTTTACAAATACTTCATTATTATATCTCATAATGACTAATCCTCACTAAGAAAATAATTTGATATGACACGAGATATACTCGAATCAATTATTGGAGATAAAGGAATATGAGCTTTACTTCCAAACAAAGAAGGAAAATGATAATGTAAATATCTTGACACGTCAAATTCAATTCTAAATGACTTAGAATTATAACTTGAAAAATTTATTGAAATACCCTTAGGATTTGTTGTCGTATAAGATGTTATTTTACCATAATTAGCATTAGAAGTTTTGCCAATTCTAAATAACTCTTTTGCTTTTGAAAGCCAGGAAGAATTTTTTAATAGTGAACCAAAGGCTTTAGAAATGCCATAGCTAGCCCCTGCAAATGCAGCTCCAAATGCACCAGAAAAAGCAGCATTGAAAAATACCTCGCCTAACGAAATATCTTCACCTTTAATTAATATATCTCCTAAATCGCTAATTAGCGAGGAACCCAAGCTCGATGCTGCACCAATAAGCATAGTTTTGCCAAGTCCTAAAGCGGCTTTTCCTCCGGCAGACAACCCAAATCCCATTCCTCCTGAAATAATTCCTGCAATAGCTCCTGAAAACGCTCCGTTTTCAAAGCCATCCCAAAACGAACCTCCTGTAACAGCAGAAATAATACCGCCGAAAAGACCTCCTATGCCTGTGCCGAACAATGCGCCTAATGCCATAGCACCCAATATACCACCGACACCGGTGGCTACTAAAATCACAGCCGCAATAACTATTACTATTGTTATAGCAGCTTTCCAATGCTCCTTGCACCATTCGCCGACTTTTTTGCAGCCGTCTTTGAATTTCTCCCAACGGCTTTTTTCACATTCGGGCTTCATGTAGTAGTACTCGTCGTAAAAATCGTCTTTGCTCTCAATAATAGTCAGAGTTTATACAGTTGTATTTTACTACAACTCCTAATAGTATCTAAAATCTGTGAAACTTTTTTTGTTGCTTGGCAATTTTACACCTCCGTAAGTATATTGGTTAAAGATTCATTAATGGCATCATTATTTCCCAATATACTTCCATATCGGATATTTCAAGATTTTCCACCACATCTTTTCCATTTAGGAATAGCGGTACTTTGTAACCTGCGCACTTGTTATGCGGTAAAATATAATTGTTATTTGCCTTACGCCACTTTTCATAATACTCTGAAGCTAAGCATACCAAATGATTAGTGGGAATTTCTTTATTGTGAAAGTCATAAAAGTTAAAATCAGTATCAAAGGCTTCACCTGTTCCTGGCTCAAACATCAGTACTGTATCCGTCTCATTATAAATTGCAAAACTCCGTCCTAGCCAATCATAGCCAAAAACCATTATTTTTCCCATTGCTGGCGGAAATGTTTTACCTATTATTTCATTCCATTTTTCTCTATCTTCTAGATTATGGATTCTGTATAGCCCATTTAAGAATGATTTACCATTATAAACCTCTAAAAACTCTCTTTCGCTTTTAATATCCAATTTTTCATTATTCTTAATGAATTCGTTAAAATTTTCGTACATGAATTAACACTCCTCAATAATTTATTGTCGATTGACCATTGTAAATTTCCTTATTATTGTACCGTAATCAAAATCTTTAATCAAATAGCCTATTTGTTTGCCAAGACTCCTATTTACACTTTTATCCAAAGGCTTTCCATTAACTTTTACATCAGGATTTCCGCCAAGTTGTAAATCTATTGTGTGATCAATATCTTTGCCAGCTGGTATCGAATCTTTTCCAAATGCCTTCTTATATTCTACAGACGGAGAATCATTTCTTTCAACCTTAGTTTTTACAGTATCAGCATCCGATAAAGCTTTACATTTTGCATCGGCTTCTGCTCGTTGCTCTGGTGTCCAATCCTCTTTATATGATAGCTCAGCATCATATGTACCGTCATCATTTTTTATCAACTTGCAATTTGCATTATGAACCCAAACCCCATTCTCACCAACATAGTAAGTATGATAGTCCTCTACCTGAAAATTATAAACCTTAACAGGATTTTTTGCAAGTTCAAGACGAGTATTTCCTACAACTAAAATGTTATTGTTTACATCAAGTAGTTGAGCACCTACCCAAAGTTCACAAGCATTTACAAATCCTCGCTCTCTTACATAGAACGGATGATCAAATGTCGTGATTATTTCTTCTCCATTTATTGTAAGATGAACAAGTTTGTTCACCTCTCTTATGTATGTTTCAAGTACAGTTTTTTCAGCAGTTTCAAATGTTTCTGGATCTGTTGAAATGACTTTATCTCCTGACTTTATCTTTTCTATGGCAACCATTCCAGCAACCGCCATGACAAGCGTTCCTGCCACAAAACATGACGGTTTAACTCCTGCACTGTTAGCTGCCTTGTTAAATCCGCTGTTCATTCCGCCTGTAATACGGCAACACCGGCTATGCTAATCTGTGCAAATTGTAAATTTCTTCATTCAATTAGTTAAAAAGACCAAATTGATTTATCTCTTTCATTAAGCTTTTGCTCTATCTTATTTTCTATTATAAAAAAATATATGTCTTTAATAAAAAGCTCTAAAACTTCTTTTTGTACAATTGCGTAAAGGGTATTATTTTGTCTACTATTCTCACTTTTAACATCAAAATGTATTGAATCTATTTCGCAATCCGCAGAAAACTCACCTAAAAGCATTGTAAATAATGGATTATAACCTTTATAATTAATATATACATTCTTTAATAAATTATTATCAACAATCTTTATCCTTAAATCAATTTCGTCAAAAGCATAAATCTCATAGTTTTCTTTCTTTTCAATTTTGTACATATGATTACTCCTTAATAACTATTAAAATTTTCATCATAAAGTCCTACACATGCATCCATTGCCGGATTTGTTCTCATCGATGAACTGATAATTTGTTCTGGTGTCTTGCCACTAGAAATTAACGCATCATAAGACCTAGTTTGCATACGTTCTAAAGCAGCATTATATCCATTTTCATTTATAATATTTCCATCTAAATCGAGATAGGAATTTAACCTTGTTTGATTACGATAATCACAAATTGAATGTGCTATTTCTTCTGTAGAACATCCTTTATTTTTCATATCAGAAACTAAATCGCATATTGATCTATCATCTTCAATATACTGAATTCTTTTTTGCCTTGCACTTTCAACAAGTTCCGGATCTGACCAATCCTCATTAGCGAAATTTTTCAAACTGCCATCTTTTTTGGGTTTATAGCCATACACTGCATTGGGATCTTCTTCAGCATCAGCTAATACTTTGGGATTATCACTAGGATTATTATCATAATGACCGTTACCATATTTTTCTGCATTATGAACTAATACACCTAATTCGCCAACATGATATGTATGAAACTCATCTACCTGAAAATTATACACTGTAACAGGTTTCTCTGTCAACTCAACATCAAAATTTTCAACTAAAAGAACATTGCCATTAGCATCAAGCAGTTCATCCCCAATTTTAAGTTCGCCAGCAGTGACAAAGCCTTTATCTTTTACATAGAACGGGTGGTCGGATGGTCAACAGTTGTAACGACTTCTTCGCTGTTCACAATAAGGTGTCATTTAGATGATAGACCTTCGATACAAATCATATACCTCAGTATCATTGCTTTCCAACAAGTCTTCAAAAGCGTCTACACCATTTTCGTTTAAATAATCCAGTTCATTGTCCGAGATAGGTATTGCAAACAGCCAGTTTACTATATGACCGTCAATAAGATGGCCTTGCAAATCCTCCCAGTATGACGGGATAGTGTAATAAATATGCCTCATTTCTAAGTTTTTATAATAATCATCAATAACATTCATGTTCACCATCCCAGGAGTGTACGAATAATGATCCTTGATAATATTGAACGCACAGGACGCTAATATATTAGGAAAACTTGTGAACTCACTCGTGCACATACCTATAAATTCCACCCTGATTTCTCTTCCTTGTCTATCCACAATTTCTATTGGATACTCTGACAAACCAATAGTTGAATATGTTGTAAGGCCAACATCTGGCCTATTTTCACCAATGTATATATCGATCTTATGACTTTCGGTTTCATCAGAATATGAAATAACCTTCGGCGTTAGTTTTACGGCCTCGTGAATGATTTTAAAAATCTCTTTTTTGTTTTGCATATTTTCCATATTGCACCTCCAAAAATTTATTTTGTTATATACATACTTTAAATACCAACTAATGCAATAATAGTTATTTAACTACCAATTCAAGCTTATGACAAATAATCTAAAATCATGGTCCTAAATATTGATCTGTCATATCTTCACAAGAATGACTTCTATTTGAACTTGGAAGTTCTGGGCGATAGTGGGACGAATCATTGTGTTCATCTAAAAACTGTTTTCTGTCTATACCACGTTCCTGTGCACTTGCTCGATGTTTTCTAAACTCATAACCAGGTTTATGCCCCATATCCCAAGGCTCATTGGGGTTAATTGGTTTTCCTGTTTTAGGATCACGAACAATTCCATCAGGAGAATTCGCCTTTGCTTCTTCCCATGTTTTATCCCTAACGCCTTTACGATAACCCGATGGACGTTTATATGCATCCCCTGCATTATGTACAAGTATGCGAAAACCACCAACATAATAAGTATGGAAATCCTCCACCTGAAAATTATACACCTTTACGGGTTTATCTGTCAACTCAACATCAAAATTTTCAACTAAAAGAACATTTCCGTTTACATCAAGAAGTTCATCACCAACTATTAGTTCTCCTGCTTTGATAAAGCCTTGATTTTTTACATAGAACGGGTGGTCAACAGTTGTAACGATTTCTTCACCGTTCACAGTGAGATGAACAAGCGTTGTTACCTCTCTTATGTAGGTTTCAAGAACAGTTTTCGGAGAAGTTTCCATTGTTTCAGGGTCTGTTGAAATGACTTTATCTCCTGACTTTATCGTTTCTATGGCAACCATTCCGGCGACCGCCATTACAAGCGTTCCCGCCACAAAACATGACGGTTTAACTCCTGCACTGTTAGCTGCCTTGTTAAATCCGCTGTTCATTCCGCCGGTAAAAACAGCTACACTTGCTATAGTCGTCTGAGCTACATTGTATATAGAACTCTCATGCAAAGCCGCATTAAAGTCACTAAACCAGTTATCACCAAACAATATCTTTGAACCTAATGCGAGAGTATCAAAGCCTCCCATTACAAATGTGATAGCTCCACTGATTTGCGTTCAATAATAAAGCTTAAGTTCATGAATAAAACTAGATTTACTCATCATCTTCTAATAATGCTTCTCTGTCCATTTCTTCCTCAACTTGCTCTTCTGTCTGCTTGTATGATACAAGTAAATTATTCAGATATTCTTCACTTGTTAGCTTTCCCTCTACATAGATATAGCTATTTATTCCTTCTTTGGACAAATCTTTTTTAACGTGTAAAAGTGTCTTTATTCCGTTCGCACGTATAATATCACACTTATACACATAATCGTTGTTTGAAACAATTTGTTTGATTTGTGAAATGGGTAGTTCTTGATATTTACGTATAATTTTAGCCATAGTAGCTGTGAATACTGAACTCTCCAGTTTTAAGCCTACAGTTCTCATAGTAATCTCCTTAAAAATCAATTATTGTTTTAATGGGTTCTCCTGGCAAACTATTACGGAAATTGCCACCGTGCCAACCTTTTAAGTGTTCATTAAAAGTAGCAGGATATATTACTTCGCTGTTTCCAGACAAATGTGGGTATTTTGAAACGCTGTACGTATGATGTCCTTGTATGGTTTTTCCATTGTAAGTAGGGCGTTTGCCGTTTAAGATATCAGCCTTCTGTTGAGGAGACCAATTACGCGTTCCATTCTCACCCTTTTGTAACCTAATCTGTTCTTGATCCCAAAATTCATTTACTGCATCTTGCCGCCTAGCAGAAATTTTCTTATTCCATTCAAGCTTTTTATACTCATCTTTAGTTATTGTTCTATCTCTAACCTTAGATTCTAACCTTGACTTTTCTTTGGCACTAATCTGCTTATATTTAGAGGGATGTTCCCGAGTGTCCAAGCCCTTAGTATGCTCAGCCATTATTTCCTTAGGCGATTGATTATAATCAGCATTATGCACCAACACATAAAAGCAACCAACATGATAAGTATGGAAACCCTCCACTTGAAAATTATACACCGTAACAGGTTCGTCTGTCAACTCGACATTAAATTTTTCAACTAAAAGAACATTTCCGTTTACATCAAGAAGTTCATCACCAACTATTAGTTCTCCTGCTTTGATAAAGCCTTGATTTTTTACATAGAACGGGTGGTCAACAGTTGTAACGATTTCTTCGCCGTTGATCACTAAATGAATAAGCTTAGAATCTTCTCATATATAGATTCAAAACGCAAGTTAGAAAATAGATAAGTGTATACTCTTTTTCCTGTTAAAGTTGTGTCTTCAATCCTAAAGTAATTACCATCTGTATCATATACTAATTGTTTTCCCGTTTTAGGATTATTATATATCTCCTTGCCGCTAAAAGCTGTGAAACTTTTTCTTGGTTGCTTGGCAATTTTACACCTCCGTAAGTATATTGGTTAAAGATTCATTAATGGCATCATTATTTCCCAATATACTTCCACATCGCATATATCAAGGTTATCCAGTTCGTCTTTACCACCTAAAAACAGAGGCACTTTATAACTAACACAATCCTTATAGGCCAGAGGTTTGTAGTCATTTGCTTTATACCAATATTCAAACAAGTCCGACACAAGACACTCAATAGGATTTTGGGAAATGAGTTCATCATGGAATTTTATTATATCGGCATCGGTATCATAAACATCACCTGTACCAGGTTCAAAAAGTATCACCATATTCGTTTTCTTTTCCAAAGCAAATATACGACCCATCCAATCATAACTTAAAACTGAAAAAGTATCTTTATATTTAGGAAAACAGTCACCAACAATATCATTCCACTCATCAATATCATTTTTTTCAAAGAATCTGTACATTCCGTTTAAATAACTTTTACCAGAGACAGCATTGATAAAGTCTTTAATTGAACGGCAACTCTTGTTTTCATCAACAAATTTAAAAAAATTTTTAAACATTCCCTTTTATCGCCTCATCACATTCTGAACATCGATTGATTATTTGCCATATTTCTCTTTAATTTCTTCATACCAACTCATAAATTCCGACACAGGTGATATTCCACTCTTGGTATAGTTATCATAACGGTAGGATGCATCGAATTTATGAGTAGCAACATCAAACTCCAACTTATATTCATTAGGACCTTTGCATTGATACATATCGCACAATTCAACCAGTTTGTCAATATCTTTTATTCCGATCGATAAAAACTCGTCAGAGGCCTCATCATCGGCAAAATTCCCAGCAGGTATAACTCTCTTTCCTTTAACAAAAATAGCATTGAACATTTTCTGCGATGTATCTTGATAAATATAAATATATATTTTATCAACACTTCCGTTGGTATATTCCATACATAACGAAACAAATTCTGACTGTAAATCAGTGAATGCGTCTTCAAAACCTTTGATCATAATTTTCTCCTACTTTTTTATTAACCTTGCAACTTGCATTATGAACCCAAACACCAATTTCACCAACATGATAAGTATGGAAATCCTCTACCTGAAAATTATACACTGTAGTGGGTTCATCTGTCAACTCAACATTAAATTTTTCAACTAAAAGAACATTTCCGTTTACATCAAGAAATTCATCACCAACTATTAGTTCTCCTGCTTTAATAAAGCCTTGATTTTTTACATAAAACGGGTGGTCAACAGTTGTAACGATTTCTTCGCCGTTTACTGTAAGATGAACAAGAGTAGTTACCTCTCTTATGTATGTTTCAAGGACGGTCTTTTCACCAGTTTCCATTGTTTCAGGATCTGTTGAAATGATTTTATCTCCTGACTTTATCTTTTCTATGGCAACCATTCCGACAACCGCCATGACAAGCGTTCCCGCCACAAAACATGACGGTTTAACTCCTGCACTGTTAGCTGCCTTGTTAAATCCGCTGTTCATTCCGCCGGTAAAAACAGCTACACTTGCTATAGTCGTCTGAGCTACATTGTATATAGAACTCTCATGCAAAGCCGCATTAAAGTCACTCAGTGTCAATCGTATTCAAATATGATACTATTTTAATATTCAAAACAGATAATTTTTGATTTGACACATTAATATATTTCTTACAATTTTCCGTTATTTCATAACGAAAATGAATATTTATTACAAAATTATCAAATTGCTTATCTGGATAAATATCTGCATATTGCTTACTCTCAATATACCACAAATATGTATTGAGCTTATCTTGTAATATAACAATATGATCAAATTCAAACTTACCCTCAAAGTGCAAATGATCATATATTTCCATAATTAAGGTTTTATTATCATCATCAAATGCTATTCCATCAATAACATTTACATCTGTAACAGCCATATATTTCACTTCCTGTTTTAAATTTGGTTAAATGAAATTTTATTTACCTCTAATCGTATTGATTGGTGTACCTTCAGGAATTACATCTACAGGTTTAAAAACACCACCACCTTCTCCAGTAACTACAAGATCTTTATTTAAAGCTCCTGTATCAAATCCATTAGCCTTTTGATTAGATGTGTATGGTGCAGTTTGACTCGCTTTATACTCTTCAATAAAATGATTTCCATCTGAATCTAAAGCAATACCATCGAGGTAATTTCCACCATTTCTCATGGCATTTCCATTCGAATCCATTGGCTTTACTGAAACTTGTGTTTCTGCTTCAGGGTGAGCTTCTTTCAAATTAGAAAATTGTTCTTTCTCAAATTTTCCCATTTTCTTGATTTTTGGTAACGGTTTCAGCCTTTTTCCCTGAATAATCCTTGCTAGCATTATGCACCAACACGCCCAATGTACAAACATGATAAGTATGGAAATCCTCTACCTGAAAATTATACACCATTGGAAACTTTGAGTTATCTGCGTAACTAATATCTAATCACTGTTACATAATTCCCACATATCCATAAACAAAGCATTTCCCACAGTCATTTGGTTAGTTTCTTCTCTGTCTTTAAACTTTTTTATACCTGGATATACTTCGTCCATATCATTAATATATAATCTTGAATAACCTTTTTCTGTGAGAAAATTGCAAATCGTTTCATCAACATCAAATTGCTTTTTACTATACGGCTCATTCCTGAATCCATCAAGATATAAATCCATTCCGTCAGTATCAGGATTGGCAATAGAAAATTCATCTTGAAGGTAGAAATACTTAACTATCTTGTTTATTTGCAGTAGCGAAACATATTCAATTTCACCTTCTGAAAAAGAACACCTATTTACAACAATTCTAATCTCTGAAGAAGGCTCGTTTGAATCAAAAAACTTCTCAACATTTTCAGATTTGGTCTTTATTTTTTCCAATAGTTCATCAAGAAAATCAACTGTGTCCCTGCACTTTGAAATAAATAATTCTGTATTTCCGTTTATGTATATATCTTCTATCGCTTTTTTTATATCATTTTGCATAAAATATTACCTCGTTATATCATTACTTTACTATTAAATCGTGTTGACCCGATGTATCAGCAGGTTTTGTATTATTAAAATCAAAATCTACCCCTCTTAAAGTCCTTAGCAGGAGAATATTTTCTACCAAAATTATGTACCAGCGCACAAAAGAAGTCAACACGGTAGGTGTGAAATATTTTAATTAGACGTCTTTACTGTAATATTTTTTTGCATCACTTAGGCTGACCTTTTTGATATAACGTAACTGTCAGTCCTTCCTCGCCCATAATTTCTTCGCCAATTTCTACTACGATATCTCTGCTTGGGAAAAGCGAATTAACTCTGAGTTGCCAAAAATACTGAATTGCCTTTGCAAACTCCTCAATATAGTCATCTGAACTATTTATAACGTCACATTCTTTGACTAAACTTTGCAATGACCAACTATTGACGAACATCTCAATATCTTTAGTATTTTTATAAAGTTTCCTTAATTCCATGATATTTCCATTATAGAACTCAGAAATAAATATACAATCATCAACTTCAATGATCTCTGGACAAAACAAACTAGCAAAACTAATTGCCGTTTCAATATCGATGAATTAGCAACATAATTCATTAAAGACCTGCCCTGTATTTTAGAGAAATCATGTAGTATCCTCTCATCAACTATGCTTTTAAATATTTTCATTTTAATCACCGATTTTCTAATAATTCTCTTGGAACAGGACCAATTAATTTCATATCACGTGGATATAAGTGTCCGTTCAGAGCAATATCATAGACTCTTGCTTTGACTCTCTTTGTAGAAATATCCAAATTTAATCTACCATCCGCCCCATAAACCAATTTATGTCCACTCTCTGTATTCACATAGGTATTCGGCTGGCCTTCAAGAGGTCTTGAACCTCCACTTCTTCCACCAGTTCTTATTGTTCCATCATATTTAGTTTCCTTGATTTTTTACAAAGAACGGGTGGTCAACTGTAGTGATTATTTCTTCACCGTTCACATTGAGATGAACAAGCGTTGTTACCTCTTTTATGTAGGTTTCAAGAACAGTTTTCGGAGAAGTTTCCATTGTTTCAGGGTCTGTTGAAATGACTTTATTGATTGCAACAATTACTCTACTTTAACCTTTTTATATACTCATCTATTCCCATAACAAGCACCTCTTGCAACATTTCTAAATAACTTTTTTCCCCACCACTTTTTTTAATCATAACATCAAACACTTGTTTTAATTTACCATCAATCATAACTGTAATACCAGTTACCTTTTCACCAGTATTTGTATTTTCAAATTCTTCCGACATAATACGCATTTTATTATCCATTACGCACTCTCCTTAGATTTCACTCTATAATTTTTCCATTAGTGGCAACTTCTTCTATCCATTCAGACCATGGTGCTGGTAATTCATAACTTCGACCAGGTGTAGATATATCAGTTAGCTTTGGAGCAGTTCCCCCTTGATTCAACGGATTTGAGCGATAACCATCTTGGCTTATTGTATTTTCTTGTAATAAGTCATCAAACCACTTTGGTACCTCAAATTCAACTGTATATGCTTCATTTCCTCGAACTTCATTTTTAAAATAAGTTGAATGTTCTCCGTTATCTATGCTAATATTTAAATTTTTATTCTTGTTAGCAATTGAAATTGACCCGTTTTCATTTACAGTTATTTTTTGTTGACTAGAATTACTGCTGCCATCTCCTCCTTGAACTCTTCGATATATAACAGTCTCTTCATTTTCACCAAATGAAATCGTGTCATCTTCACCTATTTTGCGATACTCGGTTTCACTTAAGTTATAATCTGCATTTGCATTATGAACCCAAACACCAATTTCACCAACATGATATGTATGAAACTCATCTACCTCAAAATTATAAACCTTAACAGGTTCTTCTGTCAACTCAACATCAAAATTTTCAACTAAAAGAATGTTTTTGTTTGGGTCAAGAAGTTCATCACCGATTGCAAGTTCTCCTGCTTTGACAAAGCCACGACTATTTACATAGAACGGGTGGTCAACAGTTGTAACGATTTCTTCACCGTTCACAGTGAGATGAACAAGCGTTGTTACCTCTCTTATATAGGTTTCAAGAACAGGAGTTCGCTATAAGTTCAGATAAGCGACCATCTATCGAAAGTGTCATTTTATCACCTCGTCATTACTCAATTGAAATGAACCATATCATAAGGATAATACTGCTCATTTTTCAAATCGTCATCTACAAAACCAAGTCTTTTGGCAATAGCACCAGCTTCAAAACACCAATATCCATAATACTGATATTTATTCACCAGTTCATGTGTACCATACCAAGCACTATCTACAGAGCCTTTATACCATCCTCTCAAATATTTTAGAAAAGCATCTCTATCTTCATCGTTAATGCTTTTTACTAACTTTTTGTATGGACGAGGGAAGGATATTTTCGATGTATCAAACTCACTTTTATTTCCAATGAGGATAAAATCTAATAATGAATCATATGTTTCAGATTTCCTCAATTTATTTTTAATTATATTCAACTTACCATCGTCCAAATTCAGAAGATATGCTAAAGAAGCAAAAATAATATTGCTCTCGTATACTGAATCATCCCAAGCTTCACCAAACAAATCTAAAGAAGATTCAAATTCTTTTTTTATTTCTTCAATTGAATCACCTTTTGAATACTTAGCGATTATTATCCCGATTTTTTTTTGTAAAATGTAATCTTTTACAAAAAGCATCTTGTCATTTAAGTATTTTCCAGCAGCAATACCCTCTTCAAATCTTTTGATTCCTTCTGACATTTTCAAAATATACTCATCAAAATACTCTTTTGATTTAATTGTATCTCGCATAATATTCTCCTTAATATCAAAAATTCTCGATGTAAATAATTGTCTACTTTAATGACTTAACACTAGTTGTAACATTTACTAAACCGTTATCGTTACTTACATTTACTCTGAACAATTCCTTAACAGTATCACCAGTTGCAAGTCCTTCGATTATGTCATCTGGGTCATCGACTATTTTTCCTATATTATTTTTTATCTTAGTAAATTTCACCTTTATTATTGTTTGGCACTAATAAAAGAGGTCATTCTATTTCAAACCATTTCCATGGCTGCGTTTCATCATCACGAAAAGCGCCGCATCCTAGAGGAAGATCACATAATTCACCAATAGAAGAATCAATCTGCTCCATTTCCGAAATCGATATTATAGCAGCACTTTCTTCACCAACGTCCTCTCCATCCAAAAATTCCCACATTTCATCTTCTTTATCATGGAAAACTAAAACTACTTTCTTTTTTTTGTTAATAATATCTACAGTTGTTATTACCATTGTATTTTCATCAATATCAAACATAATTTTTCCTCACTTATTTGATTTAAAAATATTTTCTTCTCTTGATAAAACCTGTGCATTAGAATAACTATTACTTCCTCCACTGCTTCTTGGCTTTATGTGGTCAATTTGAACTTCCAATGGATCTGGCGTTACGTTTAGCTTACTTTGAGTTGCGGGAACAAGTTCTTTTCCTGACATATCAGATTTTATTTTTCCGCAATTTCGTCTCATATTTTCTTGTATTATCTGTCTTTTTTGAGCCTTTGTAAACTTTTTCCCTTCACCTACATATTTTGAATCTTTTAGATTAGAATAATCACCAGCATTATGCACCAACACACCTAATCCGCTAACGTGATATGTATGGTAATCCTCTACTTGAAAATTATACACCTTAACAGAATCATCTGTCAACTCAACGTCAAAATTTTCAACTAAAAGAACATTTCCGTTTACATCAAGAAGTTCATCACCAACTATTAGTTCTCCTGCTTTGACAAAGCCACGATCATTCACATAAAACGGGTGCGTTTCAGTTGTAACAATTTCTTCGCCGTTGATCACCAAATGAATAAGCTTCGGATCTTTTCTTATGTAGGACTTTTATGATGATTTTAGTTAGTCTTCCTGCGGATCATATATCCATACCAAATCACATTGTAATTCGTTACAATATTTTTTTAATTTATTTAAATATTTATCGACAACATCTGGGCAATTTTGGGAAAAGAAGATTTTAATACAAGGCTGTTTATCAAATTCAGGATATTGTTCAAACAATTGTCCTGATTTTATAAAGCCTATATAGTTTTTTAATTTATCTTGAAGCAATTGCCAATGAGCTACTATTGCTTCTTCCTGCCATGTTAAATGGTCACTTATACCCATAATTATATGATTATCTTCAGCATAAATGTAATCAATACTGTTTTTCTCAAGTACAGACATTAGTTACCTCCTATTAATTTCATATCATCTAGAATGGAGCGAGTTATACCATTCCTTGTCGTATATCCCTTTAAATGTCCAAGTATAGTGCCGCCTAAAAAGCCGTCTTTTCCTTTTCCTCTTATCATGCCACCAATTTTTTGATTTTGGGTATATGGAGCTGTATCTGATGCTTTTACCTCATAAAAAAAATCATTTGTTATTTCATCTGCTCTAACATTATAATCCACCAAATTGCCATCGTTATCAAATGGTTTTATAGTGATTTCCTGTTTGGTTTCGGGGTGTTCTTTAAGCAATTTTTGATGTCTTTTTAAATCTGATTTGAGCTGATTGATATATATAATTTTTCTTTGTCTCTGAGACCTCAGCTCATTTGCTCTGTTTTCATAGTTATTAACTTCAGAACAAGCGTCATAATATCTACTTCTAGATTCATAGTAGTAATCTTCATAATCCATAGGTATTAACACCCCAATCACGAATATTTGCTGAGTTTTAATTTCCCAATGACCAACATTAGATATTCCGTAAACATAACAATAGGAATAGTTTTTTCTATGGGCTGAAAAATCACTGATACTGCTAGCCATATGAATAATTCTATTGATAAGATCAAATAGGCTCTTTTTTTAAATACGCTAATTTCATCTCTGTCTAAAGACTTGTTTTTATCTTCGACAGTGGCAAAAGCAAAGCATACCACCATACTTCTTAAAGAACTTAAGCATAAAAGACTTCATAATTTCACTTCCTTTTACGATTATTGCGATATACACACCATTATCATATCATATCATATTAACATATACAAAGGTAAAGCAATGGTACGAATTATGGTGTTTTTGGGTACAAAAAAAGCAGTGCTCGTATCAGCACTGCCATAATTTTTATGATTTTTTCACTACATTATATAAAACTGCTTTTACAACATACTTGTCATCAACAATGTTGTTCTGGAGTTTTCCATTGTATTTTTCCAACGATGTCCTTACACTTATCAATCCGTATCCATGTTTTTCTGGATCATCATATTTGCTACTTATATTTGCAAATGTATTTTCTATTTTTATTACTATCATGCCTATTGAATAATTTATGTCAATATTAAGCTGCTTCACCTTTGCTTCTTTCAATGCATTCAGAGCATTATCCAATAAATTTCCTAATATCACAGTTAAATCAAATGAATTTACCTGTAATTCTTCAGGCAATACAATATGGCACGAAAAAACAACATTCATTTCATTGGCAATCGATAATTTATAATTCAACAAGCAATCAAAGTCTATATTACCTGTATTTACGAATTCTTTTTCGGTAATTAAATTATTGGTCATATTATTGATATATTCATCTGCCTTTGTGTAATTGCCGTTTTCTAAATCATATTTTAACTTTAACAAATGATTTTTCATATCATGCTTTAATAAGCGTATTTTCTTTTGTGACTCGTTCATTAATTGAATTTGATTTTTGTAAGCTTGATTAGAAGATTCAACAGCGTTAAACATGATTTTCATTTGCATATTTTCTATATATTTATCATACAAATAAAAATTTAAAAAGTTGATTATCAATAATATAACTGAAATTACAAAACATTTTGCATTAGATTCAGGCCCGGAAAGTTCGGCTATAATAATCGTTCCGATAGAAATTATCACTAAAAGCATAACATAGTTGGAAGTGACTATGATTTTTTCTTTTCTATTAAAATAATGTCTGAACAGAAAAACAAATCCAAGAAAAGCAATACTTTGAGGAGTATTTGACTTTAAAAGCATTGATTCTGGGAAAATGCAAAACATCATCCAATCTAATATCATGCCAACCGCACAAACGCCGATAGTTAGAAATATATAAGTTTGTATGGGCTTTTTATATTGTAACATTATCACGAACATAGGCAATATATTGCTGATCAAATTCAGCATTATGTTATCCATAAAAAGATACACACCGCAATTTATTAGATAATAAACAATATAAGTCAAGATCTCAGCAAATTGATGAAGTTTACTCTTGCCCAAAACCGCAGTAAAAAGTATGTATACAGCATACATATGCACCGCATTAGAGACTAAATATACCGTTGGCTGCATTTACGATCCTCCTATCTTGTCAGATAATATGTCCATTACACTGTTACGATATCCGTCGCTGATCTTTAGCCTTGTTCCGTTTGATAATACAACAGTTTCAAAATCTGCATCAACAATGTGATTGATGTTAACAGCCAAGCCACGTTTTATTACAACCATATCATTTTTCATTTCATTAGTTACAGCATCACTAAATTTATGATAACAAATTATCTCTTCACTTGATGTAATCAATTTAAGCTTTTTTCTTTCACTTTGTATATAAATTATTTCGCTGACGGCTATTTTGTGCTTAATATTTTCCAATGTATAAGTGAAGAATACATTACTGTTCGAATATAATTTGATGAAATTAGAAATACAAGGATAAAGTCGTTCTTTACTTACCGGTTTAATGATGAAATCAAAAGGGTGGACAGAAAATAACTCCATTGCGTATGAATCTTTAGCCGAGATGAATACTATCTGAGTCCTTATATCCCCAATCCTGCCTCTGATTTTTTTGCCCAAATCCACTCCATTCATATTAGGAAATTCTATATCCAAGAAAATTAAATGATAGCCCATTGAGGACTGCAATCTTTCATATAAATCTTCGCATGTTAAAAATATATCAACGTCAAAGTCCAAATTGTATTTGAACTGATATTCCAACAATGATCTTTTGAGTTGGGCACATACATATTTTTCGTCATCTACTACCGCAATTCTAATCACGACGCTCACCTGCCTTAATTAACATTGTACCAAATATTTTACGTAAAATCAATACATAATTTGTTAAAATCGTGGTATAATACATTAATACAGATAAGACAAACCTTTCGCAAAATCTGCACCTACAGGCAAAAAGGCAAAAAAAGCAACGTAAAATCATGCATTATTTACTACCAATCAGATGTTTCTGACGGCTAAAAACTTTTAAGCTACAAAATTGAGTTTGTCAACATATTTCTTTTTTGTATCAAGCGATGAGTGAACATAACGGTTAAGTGTAATATTAACATTAGAATGACCTCGCAACTCGCTGACAGTTTTAGCATCAAAGCCATTCTCAATACAAACAGTAGCGTATGTGTGACGCAGTAAATGAAAATTAACGTTTTGGAAATGAACTTTAACCGTTCTTCTTTCCTGACTTCCGACGGTTCGCAGCGAAAAAAACAGATGCTTACTCCAGAAATTCATTAAGCTCTTCAAGCTCACGATTTTTCTTTTCAAGCTCTTTGATCCGCTTGTTTGCTGCCTGAAGCTGCTGTGCGATAGTAAGTGACTCTCCTGGTGTACGTGAGCCTGCATCTGTGTCTATTTCCCCGATCCGCGCCTTTTGCACCCACGTTCCCAGCGTCCCTTTGGGGATGCGCAGCTCATCTGCTGCTGCCTTGGTGCCAATCTCCTTTGCGAGCTTTATTGCCTGCTTTCGTTAAATTGTGTTGACAAATCCCATTAAACAAGGACTTTCGGATAAAGAAAACGGACACCAATCAAGATACGCATTGTATCAAAATTGGTGTCCTGTTATGGTGCGGATGACGGGACTTGAACCCACATGACCTTGCGATCACTAGCACCTGAGGAAAGCCCTAAGCACTGACAGATAACGATATGGTGTTTGCGTTCAATACCGAATTAAGTATTGATTCCATAGCTAAGAATCACGAAATTTAGTTTTTTCTTAACCAATTATACAATTCATACATTATTTTTTAAAAACATCAAACGCATCTTCGTTTTCAAGACTCCATTTATATTTTGTCCCAATGATCTTTGTTCCTTTAAATCTAACAGTAATGGTTTTACCTTTATAATCTGCTGTTATTCTGCAATATATATCCCTGTCATGATATTTATATATTTGTGGATCACCATGGATGATAAGGGAAAGGGTTTGACTGTCGTATCCTGCAGATTCAGCATAGTTGAAGGTCTCATCAACAAAAGTTAATTCATATTTTTTACAAATCTTTTTTTCAAAATATGAGCCAAATATCTTATGATCCATCTGTGGTGATGGTATTTTTGCAAATAGAAAAAGTATCATACCGAGCAGTATTATCGCCAAGACTGAAAATAATATTATTTTTTTTTTCATAATACCTCCACATATATTTATATTAATGCTGTTGTATTTTTTATGAATAAAGGTTTTAGGGTTTTTACGACTTTTTTGTCACTATTTTTAATTTCATAAGAGGCTGTACTACTGTAACCTATTGGGTCATTATTTCCTGTAGACGCATTATCACCATACATCTTTTTATAGTCGACTACTGTCTTAATTGCTACATATGGCTTGTAATAATTTCCTTTGTTTGTAAAACTTCTAGTTAACATCTCATAATCGTATAACTTTGTTTTTGTGTTTAACTTTCCCTCAGTAAGCACATACTTCCACGCTGTCTTATCACAACTGTAGCCAAATTCCCATCTGCCTTTATACTTAACCCATGTATATTTCATTGTGGTATTTAAGCAAACATCCGACAATCGAAGAAACTTTGAACTATCCGTATATAGATCATGTGGTGACGGCGTACGAGAAAATAGTGATTTTATTACCACCCCTAAAGTTTTACCAGCTATAGGATGACCACATCCTGCTAATAAAGCCCCAAAACCTTTTCCAAATAATGTTGAAACAGCTGTATTTAAATATTTTTTTGCGGTTGCTTCATTGGTGCATTTACCAATAAGATAGATATTGGGAGAATAATTGCGACGTAACTTTGGTTTTCTAGTGGATACTTTATCACTTACACTTAGTGAGTAGTATTGATATGACTTTCCACCATAGGAATACGTCGATGATGTGCGAATCACGTCATACATCTTTTCGATTCCCTTACAAGGATAAAAGCTAGCTTTAGCTTTGTTCATAACATTGTAACTACTCGATATATTTTCTTGATTGCAAAATAATTCAGAAATCTCATTTTCGCTTAGTAAAAGGTCTTTAGTTTGCAATTCTTTTCTCAAATCGTTGTATTTACTTTCCACAATTATGTCGTCTGGATTATCTTCTAGAGCCGATACAGTATCAAAATACTCAGTAATTAGTTCATCATTTCTCTGTTGATATTCTTGCTCCATTGTATTAAAGTTTGTGAAAACCTCATCACTCTCTGAAATTGTTACATCATCTCCAGATATAGAGATACCAGCCGCAATTATGAATCCTTTGAAATCAATATTTTTAGAATTAATATTTACATAACCATTTGGTGCAAAAATAATACCTTTATAATTAAATTCATTGGAATTAATCACTATATTTCCTGTGTGAGATGCAATAATTGAATTTTTTGATTCGGAGGTCACAGATGTAGCATTAATAGTAATGTCTCCGTCAGTATATAATCTCCCATCAAAATTTAAATCTTGTAAAACCAATGAAAAGTCAGTAAAATAATTATCTCCTTTAATAGTATATAAATTATCAGAGTTAGCTATATTATTAAAATCATCATATTCATTGTTAATAAATATTGCATTTAATGAATCAAAAATTAATCCATTATCATTTTCTGTTCTCATTCCTATTTCTTTTATGCTATTGTATGAAATATTAATAGAACCAGCTCATGCCAATCACAAGAATTGTAATCAAAGAAACGATCCTTTTATACACAAAAAACACCTCCTTTTTTGTTAGCATTAATACAGAAGCTTTTACTCCCTCATTCATACATAACAAATCAGAAGGTGGATTCGTTACAGAAAAACAAATAATAGTTTTATTTTTCTGCTTTTTGCACAGAATTTGCTATATCAATTAGTTCATTTCTGCCAATGTTGGAGCTTATCATAATAATATAATCTCCATTATCCCAAATCAAGTGATAAAATTGATGATTATCTATATAATAAACTGCATCGTGTCCGGATATATCTATTGTTGATATTTCAGCACTTTCTGTGTTAAGTCCCATATCAAATTCGGATTTGACTAACTGCTGATAATCAATTATTGTATTCTCTTTTTGATAAATGATATTCCGAGAAATTTTATCATATTCCTCATAAATAACATCATAATCACTCAAATCATAACCTATATCATAGTTGACTTGAATTGTGTCCAGTGCAGCCTCATTGCTTTCAACATTTGCTGATATCTCTGAATGGTCTGAAAAAATGCTCATGAAAAAATCCTTAAATGCATTTCTCAAAGCGGATACGCTCATTATTGTTGTAAATGCAGCAATAAAAATCACTATAAAAATACAAGCCACTCGCTTACTGGCTGTATTAATCATTTGGTAGTACGGCTTTTTCTGGCGACCTATCAGCTTATTCATCTTTCGGGTAAACTTATCTGAAAACTTATAGTCATTGTTATGTGCAGGAACAGATAATTCATATTCTCTTGTCAAAGCCTCAGATATTGCTCTCTTAAACTGAGTATTATTCAATGTGACTACTCCTTTCTAAGATGTCTT
The DNA here is from genome assembly GCF_040914135.1 of Ruminococcus sp. RTP21204st1_B2_RTP21204_210225. Taxonomy (NCBI): domain Bacteria; kingdom Bacillati; phylum Bacillota; class Clostridia; order Eubacteriales; family Oscillospiraceae; genus Ruminococcus; species Ruminococcus sp. RTP21204st1_B2_RTP21204_210225. The sequence goes on from NZ_JBCPGA010000030.1 coordinate 28,792, forward strand.
TCAACATCTTTTTAGCTCTTAATGCACGTTGTCTGACCAATCCAGAAGATATTTCAAGTTGTGTTGCCGTTTCTTTTGCTGAGAACTCTTGCAGAAAATACAGATAGATAACATCCTTATAAATCTGCGGAAGTTGTTTTATTGCTAATAAAAGTTCATCATAGTTTTGTTTTTCAAAATATGATTCATCAACTATTTCAGTTTCAAATAATTCTGTACTATGCTCTGCACGATTTTGATTTTGCCTATAAATATTTATCGCTGTGTTTCTACATATAATAACAATATATGCTTTTAATTCGTGACATGGAATTTGTGAAACTTTTGAAAAGTTATCTGCTATTTTCAAAAAAGACTGATGTACAGCGTCCTCAGCATCTTCCTTGTTTTTCAAAATGCCATATGCAACCGCATACATATCCTGCTTGTATTTTATGTAAAGCTGTTCAAACTGATTTTTTTCTTCGTTGGTTTCGAGCATTGATAGGTAAATTGCCAGCATCAAATCACCTCTCCGTTTTTTGTCTGTGCATAACAGTATATCATTAAAAGATAAATATTTCAAGTGCATTTTCAGTATGAACATAAAAAATGATAATTATTTACTGTCAACCGGACAGCCCGGAAAAGTTAAGTACGCAGACTTAGCAAGCATCGCAAACGGCAGTCCGCCCACAAGGGGCAGACCACCGATTGCGGCTTGTCGGGGAGAACCCCGAACCCCCAATCTGCCACTCCCTCCCTCTCACAGTGCGACGGCGAAAACGCACATCTTACCCCCGTGTCAAAATCAAATCTCCTGTGCAAAACAATGAAAATGGACCATGACTATTGACAAACGTATTAAAATGCGATACCATAAGAATGGAGAATAATATAAGCTCGTAAAGATTTTAAAAGTCTTTGCGAGCTTTTTGTTTTGAATATAAATTTCGCTATGTTCAGTGACAATAACAGAAACTTGAAAATAGAATAGGAGGTCTGGTAGCGTGAAAAAACTCATCACTAGATCCTGCGAAGAAATAATGACAACTGTGTACAAGCCAATAGAATTCGTTATAGACGGCTTGATCGCACAAGGTCTGTATATCTTAGCAGGTGCACCAAAGGTCGGCAAATCGTGGCTGGCACTTGATATGTGTCTGTCAATAGCGAAAGGAGAAAAAATTTTAGGTCTAAAAACTTCACAAGGAACTGCTCTGTATCTGTGTTTAGAGGACAGTTACGCAAGAATACAAAACAGGCTCTATGAGCTGACCGATGAACCAACTGAAATGCTTTACTTCTCTGTTATGTCTGACCCGATAGGAGGCGGTCTTGAAGAGCAGATTGAAGGCTTTATGAGTGAACATCGTGATCTGAAAATCGTTTTTATTGACACTCTGCAAATGGTTCGCAGCGATACTGATTCAAGCTATGGTTCAGACTACAAAGACCTATCCGTTCTGAAAGCACTTGCTGACAAACTTGAAATCGCAATAATAGTTGTACATCACACTAGAAAATGCAAAGATATCGACCCGTTCAATATGATCTCAGGAAGTACAGGAATCAGCGGCTGTGTAGACGGAAGTATGGTTCTGGTCGAAACAAAACGTGGCAGCCGTAATGCAAAACTTTATTGTGTAGGACGTGATATTGAAAACGCAGAAATTAATTTG
>NZ_JBCPGA010000031.1:0-29563 GCF_040914135.1 Ruminococcus sp. RTP21204st1_B2_RTP21204_210225
CTATGCGTCCCCTCAAATGGTTTTCGCCTATCGAATTTCTTAATAATAGTGTCCAATATGATTGACAAACCTACAATAATGATTTGAATCAGATATAGGTATCGGGGCGAGACCAGCCCGACAAGAAGTTCGTGCTCACCCGAAATAAAGAAACGCTGTGCTGGGAACTGAGCGGTGAGAAGTCTCCCGAATACACGGAGCCGCCTGAGCCTGTGCTTGAAGCTATCGGCAATTTCATCACTGCGGACAATCCGACTTGGGAGGGTACGGCGACCGAGCTTATCGAAAAGCTGGAGCTTGACATCAAGCCGAATGCCCTGTCGCTGAAACTGAATATCAATGCAGGAAAGCTGTACAATCTTTTCTTTGTGCAGTACAGCAATTCCAGAAGTCACAAGGGCAGGAAGATCACGCTCCGCTATGACGAGGATCACCCTATCATAGTTGAGCCTGAATCGGATACTGATGATACTGCTGAGGATGAGTTTCAGTATCAGCCTGTTGATGGCGATCCGAAAGCAACGGTGTGCTATGTCAGAGGTGATAGCGGAAACAAGTCTTTTCATGATATGACTGATGCAGAAAAGGAAAACTTTCTCGTTACAAGTTATTGAGCGTGACGATGTGTGACGGTCGTGACGATGTTTGTGAGGTCTCAAAAAGACCGTCACCATCGACACGCATCGTCACGGGTAGAGAAAAATATACGGGAAGGGGGTGTAAAAAATGCCCGATATGGAAAAGGTAAAAGCGCTGACTTCTCTGCTTGAAGAAAGAAGTGGTCTTGATGTGCGTGAAGCACTGGTTCGTTTTTACAATTATCTGTCAATCGAGGAGACCAGAATTTTCGATAAAGAGACAGACTATCTGCTTGACACGCTCGGTGTTGAGATTGAACTGCCGTTCTGATTCAGGATAGCGAACTTGGACATTTTTGTCCGAGTTAAAATTGAGGATAATCGCATAGACTTTAGCTCACTTTTGAGCAAAAGTTCATGAATAGAATCATCATTTTTGAAATGCTGATTTTGAAAAAAGTTATGCGGATTTTTGAATAAATGTACCCACATTTTCGGTTGCTCCGTCAGCCGTCCTTCTCCAGTAAGGGATAGCCCCGCAGGGCGGAGTAGTTCTTGTGGCGGTCTGATGCTGCCGCAAGTACTACGGAGTTACAAGCGGCGCTCTGCACCGTTGTAATCGTTGCTCCGAAGTTATTTTCCCTGCGACCATTCCTTGCGTCGTTCAAGGAAAATTTGCCCGTCAGGGCTGGCGATAGCCCTTCCGCCTTAGCGGTCATGAAAGGAGTGATGCCTATGATTTTTGTATTGGATTTCGTAGAAAGAGAGAAGTAAATCCAATGAACAAAAGAGGTAATTTTATGAAAGAAAAAAGAATTTCATTCGGTCAGGGAAAAGGTTCTCTGACTCACAATAACAGGGAGTTCATGGCGGACAATGTTGATCCGCTCCGCACTCCGCAGAACATCACCTTCGTGCGTCAGCCGATAGGCGAAGCATACAATCAGCTTTTTGCTGAATCCACCGAACGTTACAATGCCAAACAGAAGCGTAATGACCGCAAGGTTCACGGCAGCTACTACGAACACCTTTTTGGTGTGAAGCCCTGCAACACTGTCCGCACTGCCGCCGACAAACGCAAGAGCTTTTATGAGGACGTTGTGCAGATCGGCAAGATAGAAGATTCGGGTTACGGCACTGAGGACTTTCAGCTTGTGGCTGACTGCCTAAAAGAGTACAATAGAAGGTTTCCAGAATCGCAACCCCAACTTTTACGTTTTTAACGCTGTCCTGCACATGGACGAAGCCACGCCACACCTGCACATCGACTACATTCCTGTCGGTCACTATAAGCGAGGGCAGGACGTTCAGAACGGTATCGCTCAGGCTCTGAAAGAAATGGGCTTCGGTGAGGGTAAGCAGGCTATTGCACGTTGGCGAGCTGCTGAGGTCGAGGTGCTGAATAAAATCTGCCTTGAACACGGTATCCAGCCCCTCGCTCCCGAAAAGGCGAGAGGGACTTTATAGATACCGGAATACAAGGAAAAACGCAGGCAGGCGGACGAGCTGGCGGTGCAGAATGCTCAGGCAGCAGCGGAGCTTTCGGAGAAGCAGGCAAAGAGTGAAAAGCTCGATGCTCAGATTGAGAAAAAGACTGCCACGGTCAATGCAATCATGAGCTATCTGCCCGACCTTGAAAAAGGCAACAAGGTCGAGGACGATTGCCTTGCTATCAGACAGGAGCTTGACAGTCTGCTTGACGGTAAGCTGTCTATCATGAAACACAAGGACGATATCATTGCCAAAGTTGAAAAGCTCGGCAAGATCGCAGCGAAAGCGGCTGATGCTTCGCACAGGAAAAGTCTTACCATATATGACCTGCGTGAACTTCTCCAGAAGAAAGATAATGAATACGATGATCTTTGGCATAAGGCTGCGGAGCGTTCGGGACGTATCAACGAGCTTACCTATGAGGTTTCAACTCTGCAAGCAAAGGCTGATGTACAGGCTGAATTTATCGGTCTGTCCAAAAAATGCGAACCGCAGAAATTCGCTGAGGTGAAACAGCTTCAAGAGCATATTCAGGCTCAGCGTGAGGAAGAACAGATACAGCAGTCCGCCACCAGAAAGAAAAAATCGTGGGGACTGGAATAACAGAAGGTTTTATTATGATCATCAGAAGCAAAGACAAGGTTCAGGTGTGCGGCAAGAGCAAGCCCGTATGGGTGCTTGACACCGATGCCCTGACCGTTACCCACAACACCGCCGATGCCGAGCCGAGCCGAGCGTGACAACATTCAGCTCCGATCACATCAAGTATCACCTGCACTACTCGGCGGAGTACCGTCCTGTAAGGCTGAAAAAGCTCGTCAACGACGGCACGATACTCGAAAATGATACTGAGTATCTCAGAGCCGTAGCGGTCGGTGATCTTGCAAAAGCGAGAGGTCTGGAGAATATGGATCGCTTGATCGCCAGAGATCCGGTGTATGCGGCTATGGTGTATGTGTGAAATATTAATATATGCCGTTCGATATTATATCGAGCGGCATATAAATATAATTAATTATCGATGGATAACGAAGTGGATTCGTTCGCAATCTTATCAATGAGCAGTATACCATACAAGAAATTCATCAGCTTAATGCAATCTAACTGCGTTTTTTCTTTTTTTGAATGTCCATGTATTATAAAATGACGATTGAGATTTGATGGTTCATCTTGCGTAAAGTCACTTTGGGCTGCTAATGAATCCATAGTAGCCTCAAAAGTCAATTCAAGAGTCAAAACTGCATATTCTGTTTCATCTAATGAGCCAGTGTCTTCTAATTTCTTTAAAAGTGTTCTGCCTCGTGAAGAAATATTGGTATTTCGGTATTGCTTTGTTGCTTCAGACAATACGCCATCAATAACTGAAAGTAATCCTACAGCAGCGATAGTGTACATTTCTCCATTGTATGCATTTATTGCTTGATTGAACAGTATACTATTGTCTTTTAGAAAGATATGTTTTTCGCATTCAGATGTAATATGTTGGATTAACTCGGCATCATCTTGGAGTGCAAATTCAAGCAGAACCGTGTCAGTAGATTTATTTGAAAGCAATTGATCTACTAAATACTCAGGTAATGGATTCCAATAAACAAACTGTGATTCTTCTAATTTTCGGATTGCTGACAACGGTCTTATGCGATCAGCAAATTTTGCAAGAATCTCACCATAATTCTTTGAAAAGTTTGCTATCTCCTCACGAATAGGCTTAAATACTTCGTTATATGCTTGTATTGATGCTTGGATTGAATCGGACAATCCCTTATAGTTTTCCAAAACAGCAATAAGAGGACGAGCAATGGTTTCTATGTTCTGAGTCATCTTATTAATTGGTTCAGTCATTTCTTGGAGCCGTTGGGACATACTAATTAACGGTTTCATTGCTTCCTGCAACTTAGCGGAATAATCTCCAAAAGCAAACAACTCCGAATAATTGAAAGAATTATCAGCCATCTTAACTTCTTCCTTTCTAAAAGCTCTATTACTATTGTATCACAGATTGATGCTAATTTCAAGATAAAGCCGAAGGATTCTGCGTGAGTCCTTCGGCTTTATTTTGTCAGCTCTGCTGTGATCTTCCCCAGCACAGCAAACTGCTCCTGCGTGAGCTGCCTGCCCGTCTGAGCGTTTTTGATACGATAGGCATCGACCAGGGCTTTGACAGTCTCGGTCTGTGCTTCGGTTAGCCCGTGAGTAGAGAGTGTCCCCTGATGCTTCATACCGCATAGGGTGTCCATTGAAACGTTGAAGATACTGGCGATAGAGCGAAGTGTCTCAAATGGCGGTGTCATTGTATTAGCTTCATATTTGCTGATAGTGCCCTCTGTGACATCGAGCATTTCTCCGAGCTTCTTCTGCGTTATTTTCCGTTCCTTGCGTAATGATCTTATCAAAGCTCCAAGATCATACACTTGCCTCACCTCCAAGTTTCTCTTTTGGAATATTATACCCAAATATACTTGTCAATTTCGATAGATTGTGCTATAATATATTCTATATACGAAAGTTTCAGGGCAAAAAGTTTCAGTAGATGCAAGTTTTCGGAGGCGTAATATGGCAGGTAACAGTAATCTACATATGTCGAAGGCAGGAAAGACCGATGAATTTTACACGCAGCTATCCACAATAGAAGAAGAACTGCGTCATTATAGGAAATATTTCAAAGGAAAGACGGTACTCTGTAACTGTGATGATCCCTACGAGAGCAATTTCTTTAAGTATTTTGCTTTGAACTTCAATGCTCTCGGACTAAAAAAGCTGATAACCACTTGTTATGCAACTTCTCCTATCACATATACTCAGCTATATTTGTTTGCTGATGAGGAGATCACTTATCCCGCAGGCGAGGGAAAGAAGCCATACAAGATAGAGATAACAGAGGTCACCGATGCAAACGGCGATGCAACAGTTGATCTGAGTGATGTGGAATATCTGCTGCGAAACAATAAGAACGCCCTTACGCTTCTGAATGAGGACGGTGATTTCCGTTCCAGAGAGTGTATAGCTCTGCTGAATGAATGTGATATCGTGGTAACGAATCCACCTTTTTCTCTGATGAAAGAGTATATCCCTTTACTCGCTGAGAGCGGAAAGCAATTTCTTGTCCTCGGTAATATGAATCATATAACGTTTAAGGAGATATTTCATTATTTCAGAGAGAATAAGATGTGGCTCGGATATAATGCAGGGCATTTCTGGTTCAAAGTGCCTGATTACTACGAAGCCAAGAATACTGATTACAAGCAGGACGAGGACGGTCAGAAATGGCGCAGACTTGGTAATATCTGCTGGTTTACGAATATGGATATAGATATTCGTCATCAATTTCTTGATTTGTATAAACACTTTAGTATTCAAGAGTATCCTGAGTATGATAATTATGATGCCTATTTTGTAAAAACTGTTGCTGATATTCCCTGTGATACTGATAAGCCACTTGCTGTTCCTATTACATTCCTAAGTTCCTTCTCTCCAGATCAATTTGAATTATTAGATGCCAATCAATTCAGAAAATACGATGAAGTCCCCGTTAAAAGTCATGGACTGATAAAAGATAAAGATGGTACTATCAAAGGAAAAGCAACGTATGCAAGGTTATTGGTTAGAAATCGAAATCCCGAAAAGGAGTGATACATAATGAAAATCGACCGTATTCAGATTTCAGTTGCAGAGCTGCGTCAAGGCTATGAAGAACGTGGAACAGACGGTATTGAAGGAATTGTTGCCTATGGCGGACTGCTTGATGTCAGACCACCGTATCAGCGTGAATATGTTTATGCTCCGAAAGAGCGTGATGAAGTTATTCGCACCGTCAAGAAAGGCTTTCCTCTGAACACTATGTACTGGGCAAAAATAGATGACGGGCGTTACGAGTTGATGGACGGACAGCAGAGAACGATCTCTATCTGTCGTTACGCTGCCGAAAGTGAGAGAACATTTGCGGTAGATGAGAAATACTACTTCAACTTGGAGAAAGACCTGCAAAAGCAGATAGATGATTATGTCCTTGATATTTATGTATGCGATGGTACTCCCTCGGAGGTACATGAGTGGTTCAAGGTCATAAATATAGCAGGTAAACCGCTGACAGCTCAGGAGCTTCGCAATACCGCCTATACAGGCACTTGGCTTTCAGATGCGAAACTGCATTTTTCAAAGCCTACCTGTGCCGCCTACAATATGGCGAAGAACTATGTGTCGGGTTCTCCTATCAGACAGGAATACCTCGAAACCGCTATCATGTGGATCGCTGCCCGTGACGGCTTGGATACGATAGAAGAATATATGGCGCTTCATCAGCACGATGATAACGCCAACCAGATATGGATATATTTCAAGCGTGTGATTGAATGGGTTGAAACGATATTCCCCGTATATCGCAAAGAAATGAAAGGCATAGAGTGGGGACTGCTCTATAACACATACAAAGATGCAGAACTTGATCCCGATGCTCTCGAAGCTGCTATAACAAGGCTTATGGCTGACGATGATGTAAGCAATAAAAAAGGAATATATACCTACATCCTCAACGGTGATGAACGTAATCTCAGCATCAGACCATTCTCTGATACACAGAAGCGTGAAGCATACGAACGTCAGAAAGGTATCTGTCCGATATGCAACAAGCACTATGAGTTTGCTCAGATGCACGGCGATCATATCAAGCCTTGGCACGCAGGCGGTAAGACCGTTCCGGAGAACTTGCAGATGCTGTGCAGGGATTGTAATTTGAAGAAATCGGGGCAGGAATAATATAATATATAGTCGAATTCCCTTGAAATAATACAGGCATTGTGGTATAATGTAGATATACTGGATAACTGTGTTGTTTCAGGGGGATTATTTATTTGCTGTGGAGGTGCTTATGAAACTTACAAAAATAAAAATTCAGAACTATCGTTGTTTTGGAGAAGAACAAATAATAGATTTTGATGACTTAACTGCTTTTATTGGAAATAACTGTTCTGGAAAAACAACAGCTATGTCTGCGCTTAATTGTATTTTTTCAAATAATAGCAACGATAGAATACTTAAACGCAGTGATTTTCATCTTCCACATGATAAGAGTTGGAACTCACTCGATCATCAAGAACTATTTATAGAAGCCGTTTTTGTTTTTGATGAATTAGCTGAAAAAGATGCTGATCTTTCAGCTATCCCTGTATTTTTTAAGAGTTTTGTGGTGGATGAACCAGGTGGAACACCCTATCTGCGAATAAGGCTAGAAGCATCATGGGAAAAAAGCAACAATATTGAGGGTGCAATAGAGAACAAAGTATACTATATTACTTGTTCTGAATCAGAAGCAATTACAGAAAGTGCTAAATCCCCAGCAAATCGAAAAGATTTAGATCAGATCAGAGTTATCTATGTTCCAGCAGTTCGAGATCCTTCAAAACAACTTAAGAACACTTCTGGAACAATGATCAACCAAATAATGAGCAAGGTAAATTGGAGTGACGAATCTCAAAAGCAGATAAACGACTCAATTGAAGCCTTGAATCAAAGTTTTTTAGCAGAAAAAGGTATCTCTGTGATTAGTGAATCAATAAATAGCCAATGGAAGATGTATGATTCAGATTCTCGTTACACAAATGCACAGTTGAGATTTAACAGCACGGATATTGATTCTTCAATTAAGAATTCGGAAGTAGTATTCTCGCCTGCCCCTATGGCAAAAGAATGTTCCATTGATGAATTGAGTGACGGCCTTCGTTCGTTGTTTTATATTTCACTAGTGGACAGCATCCTTAATGTTGAAATACAAATCAAACAGGAAATGCCTTCTTATCCAGAACAGCTATCATTTTCATTCACTCCGCCTGTATTAACTATTATTGCTCTTGAAGAACCTGAAAATCACATTGCCCCACATCTTATTGGTAAGTTGGTTCACAATTTAAAAAGCATAGCTTCAAAAAGCAACGCACAAACTATATTAAGTTCTCATTCTTCTTCAATAATCAAGCGAGTAGAACCAGAAAACCTAAGATATTTTAGAATTGATTCTAGACATGATACAACTTCTGTCCGCTCGCTAACTTTACCTGACAAGGAAAAGCTGTCCGATCAGTATAAATATATAAAGGAAGCGGTAAAAGCTTATCCTGAATTATATTTCGCAAAACTGGTGATTTTAGGTGAAGGTGATAGTGAAGAAATCATTTTACCTAAGGTATGGAACGCAAAGAATGGTGATACTGATATAAGCGGGATATCAATCGTTCCATTAGGCGGACGCCATGTTAATCATTTCTGGAGATTGCTCAATGATTTGAAAATTCCACATATAACCCTTTTGGATCTAGATCGAGAACGTGATGGTGGCGGTTGGGGACGAATAGCATATGCAGTAGAGCAATTAATCCAATATAATCCTGAGAAGAAATCGTTGCTACAATCAGACAAAGGCACGATTAGTCTTGATGCGATGAAAAAATGGAATGTATCGGATAATATGGACTTATGGATTAAGTGGTTAGAAGAAAATGATGTGTTCTTCTCATCTCCATTAGACATTGATTTTTTGATGCTCGAACAATATAAAGATGTATATATTTCTACACTTGAGTCATCAGAGGGTCCTCAACTAATGGTTTCAGAAGAGGGAAAAAAACATAGGAATAAAATAATCGATATAGAAACACAAGGGAAAACATCTTTGCCGGAGTATACTGAAAGAATAGAAAATGATGTCCATAGTACATTGAAAGAATGTGGCGGAGATGGAGCAACATATTCAGATGAGCAGAAACGATTGATGATCTGGTATACATACTTTTTCTTAAATCGAGGAAAGCCATCCACCCACATTGAAGCACTATCGAGAATTGATAATGAACAATTAAAAACGACTATGCCAGATGTTTTATGCAGGCTGATAGCTTCAGCTGAAAAGAAACTAAAGGAGACGATGTGATGGCCATTATAGCTGATGAAAAATGGTTACCATCTGATAGTATCATTCTTGAAAAAAATGCAGATGTTGCAATAAGGCAGAAAAGAAATGTTCTTGTGGTAGCTGGACCAGGCGCAGGTAAAACGGAATTATTAGCACAAAAAGCTAACTATCTGTTTGAAACTGATAATTGCAAAGAACCATATAGAATATTAGCAATCAGTTTTAAGAAAGATGCAGCCAAAAATCTTAAAGAACGTGTGGAACAAAGATGTGGTAAAGAGACAGCTTGTCGTTTCGATTCAATGACATATGATGCTTTTGCCAAAAACCTTCTTGATCATTTTCGTTTAGCGCTTCCGCAGGAATTACGTCCAAAGCAAGATTACATAGTAGAAGATAAAGATATATTAAAAGCCGCTTTTGAACAATATAATAATCATAATACAAGATATTATGATGCTATTATATCCTCAGTGTCACTTCCGTTCGCCAAAGATGAGGTGGGAGAAAGAATATGGAAACTTTTGCTACATGGATTTGACGATCATACATCGATGCTCACTTTCAAAATGATTAGTATGCTAGCTGAGTATATTATTAGAACTAATATAATGATAAGAAACGGATTACAAGAAACATATAAATATGTTTTCTTAGATGAATTCCAAGACACAACAACTCTTCAATACGAACTAGTGAAGCGATGTTTTTTATCTTCAAAAGCAATAATTACAGCAGTTGGAGATAATAAACAACGTATAATGGTATGGGCTGGAGCAAGAAAAACAGTTTTCGTGGATTTTCAGAATGATTTTAATGCGATCAAGTATAAGCTGATAATGAACCACAGATCCGCTCCGAGGTTAGTTGACTTACAGAGAAAAATGTATTCCGTGCTTAATGAAAGCGACGGTCAAGTACAGCATTCGGCAAAATGGAGAGAAGATGACGGAATTATAAACTTGATTATTTCAGAGAACTCTGAATCAGAAGCATTAACAATAACTAATAGCATAATAAAAAAAATAGAAACAGGTATTTCTCCGACACAAATATGTATTCTTTGCAAACAAAAACCACAAGATTTTACGCAGATAATCATTGATTATTTAGGACAAAAAGGTATATATGCAAGAATTGAAAATGATTATCAAGATTTAATCAAAGAACCTATTATAGAAATCATTCTTTCTATTTTGTCACTTACCTGTAATCGGAAACATCCTGATGATTGGCAAGTATTAGTATCTTCTATAATAGAATTATGGAACATCTCGGGCACACAGTCTGATGATGAATACTTTAATGTTCAAAATCAAATTGATGATGAGTTATTAAGAATTAAACAACAGTTTAGTTTAGTAACGACAAAATCGGAGTTCTATGAAGTATTAAAGAAGATAGTATCTTTTTTGAAATTTGATTGTATAAAAGCTGTGTTTCCAGAGTATAGTCAAGGCAAATATCTAAATGATGTACTTAATAGATTTGCAAAGCTCTTTTGGGATGAATTAGAAAAAACATCTATTGATTTGAATATGTCTATTGAGCAGTTTAAGGGGCTACACTCAATTCCAATAATGACAATACATAAAAGCAAGGGGTTGGAATACGATACCGTGTTTTTTGTGGGATTAGAGGATGCAGCTTTTTGGAACTTCAAAAATCAACCTGAAGAAGATCGCTGTGCTTTTTTTGTTGCTCTTTCTCGCGCTAAGAGCGAAGTGTCATTTTCTTTTTGTAAGAATCGAAATCATAAAACGCAAAAGCATAATGATATTAATGAATTCTTTGATCTGTTACAGGAGCCCAGAATAGCAAATATTATAACTCCCCCTTGACAACCGCCTCGATCTGCGCTATAATACAAAATAAGAAGCAAGCCACCGGGCACATATTCTCCTATAAGTCACTGGTTTTGGTTATCATGGCGCTAATAAAATGATAACTTGGCATCAGTGGGCAGTATAGTACAGAATAAAATGTATAATTGAGATACCACAGCTCAAATCTCCTAAACAAAACTGTTTAGTCTGGAGGCCGATTTGAGGAGTGGGAATAATATAGATATTGCCTGAAAAGATAAGAGCTATCTGATTCGATTTGTGAATCGGATAGCTTTTTTTATGTGTCAATAGTATAGCATACAGCTTTATGCAATTTAACGCCTAAATATTCTCGCACAAATCTTTAAGAGTATTGTAAGCCTTGTCAAGATCAGTTGACTTGGGAACAATTACAGTGATACCAAAACAATCGTCCCATTGGAAAATCAGCCCAAGCTCATCATTGTCTACTTTGTATTGCATTGAGTCGGATATCGCCCTGATCTTGCCGTGAACCATGTCTCGGTATGCTTTTAAAAGCACAACAAATTCGTCAGGCTCACCAGGATAATCACAAAATATGAATATCCACCTTTCTTTATTAGGCCAACGAACTTCATACATAAGACCACTTCCTATTTATGATGATTTTACTACATTATAGCATGTTGTTCAAAGCGGGTCAATAGCTGTTTCCTCACATAATAAAAAATACTTTGTCAGTTAATAAAGCAGAAATAGTCTCATCTTCACATTATTCAAATAATTTTACAAAATTACAAATACCCCCTTGACACTTCTCCCGTTCTGCACTATAATACTACACAAGAGAACTTTTTTTAGCGTTGTGCATACGTTAAAATGAGCATAATAAAGCTCAGAAAATAAGCTTTTTTGTGAGATGTGCCGCAAAAGTGTCCTGCTATTTGTTAAAGTGTAGACAAACGGCGCATAATATGATATAATGTAGGGTGAGAAATGAGCGGTTTAAAACAGGCGGTCAGAAATGCCGCCAAGATCATAATGTTCAAAGGAGTATATCCCCTTTGCTATAAAGTGTCAAGCCTTAGACCTTTGAGAAAAAACAAGGTCATCTTTGCCGAGATAAGAAGCGGTACGCTGACGGATAGCTTCCGCTATATCTATGAGGAGATAAAGACCAGAGGACTTGATCCGCAGGTCTATTACGTCCATAATAATAAGGGCGGAATGGGCTATCTGCTGAGATATCTGAAGCTTACTTGGCTGATGGGAAACGTGGGTTGCGTTTTGCTTAACGATACCTGTAATCTGTTCGGCGCTTTTAAGTTCAGAAAAGACACAAAGGTCATTCAAACATGGCATTCCTGCGGAGCTTTCAAAAAGTGGGGAGAAAGTATCACCGACCTCTCTTTCGGCGAGTCGCTGGAAGAATTGAGAAAGTTTCCTGCCCATACAAGCTATACACTTTGTACCGTCAGCAGTAAAGAGTGCATATGGGCTTTCAAGGAAGCTTTCGGCTTTGACATTGATAATAATAGCGTGCAGGCAATAGGCGTATCTCGTACCGACTTTTTCTTTAAAGAGGAAAATCGTGTGAAAGCCTTTGAAAATCTTTATAAAAATTGCCCGAACGCACAGTATAAAAAAGTCCTGCTCTATGCCCCTACCTATCGTGGGGACGCTGATAAGGCTTATATCCCCGAAAAGCTGGATATAAAAGCCCTTAAAGAGAATTTCGGCAGCGAGTGGGTGCTTCTTGTAAAAAGACACGGCTTTGTTAAAAAAGAGTGGGATATCCCCGAGGATTGTCAGGACTTCGCCTTTGACATAACAGAACACATGCCTATCGAGGATCTTCTTTTTACTGCCGATATGTGCATAACCGATTATTCTTCGCTTATTTTTGAATATTCGCTCTTTGAAAGACCTATGATATTCTACGCTTTTGACCTTGACCAGTTCTATGACTATAGAGGCTTTTATTATCCCTATGACTATAGCTTCCTCCCAGGTCCAATAGTTAAGACCAATGAGGAGCTTATAAACGCCATAAAGCAGGGAAAAGCCGACCCTACTGTCATTTCTGATTTCAGAGAAAGATTTATGGGCGCTTGCGATGGCCGTTCTACCGAAAGGATAGCCGATTATATTGTGTCACAAAACAGCGAATACTAATGCAAGGGTGAACAGCGTTCGCCCGTTGACTGCCGATACTTTATCGGCGTATCACAATGATCTAGATACATTATTGTAATATAAATATCAGTAAGGAGTTTGTTTATGATTTACGGTGCAATGCTCGCAGGGGGATCTGGTACAAGAGTTAAAAGCTCAAAAATACCAAAGCAGTTTATCGAGATCGGAGGTAAGCCGATCATAATCTATACCCTTGAAAATATGCTCAAGGTAAAGAGATTTGATTATATCTATATCGCCGTCCATAAGGACTATGAGGACTATATGAACGAGCAGGTGAAAAAGAATATTCCTGAAAGCGAAAAGGTAAGGGTGATCCTCGGTGGCAAGGAAAGAATGGATACTATAAATAATGTCACCACCGCTATCACAAATGATAACGGAATTCATGATGACGATGTTATCGTTATCCACGATGCCGTAAGACCTTTTGTTACAGAGAAGATACTCAACGATTCCATAGATTGTGCCGCAGAATACGGTGCTTGCGTCTGCGGACTTCCATGTGCAGATACTATTCTCCATTCAAAGGGAGGAGAGTATGTTGAAGACATCCCTGTCAGAAGCGAGCTTTACAGCGGACAAGCTCCCGACAGCTTCCGCCTTGCCCACTTTATCCAAATGCAGGATAACCTCACCGAGGAGCAGAAAAAAGTCATCACAGGCACTTCGCAGATATGCACAATGAATAACCAGCCTATCCACCTTATAGAGGGCGACGCTATTAATTTCAAGATAACAACAGACAGCGACCTGCTTATTGTCAGAACGCTGCTTGGCGGTAAATAGAAAGGACTTTTTTTATGAAAAGCTTAATAAACATACCCGAAAAGATGAAAGCACTTGTGCTTTATGGCGTGGGCGACCTGAGAGTAACTGAGGTAGACGTGCCAAAGCTTGAAAAAGGCACCGTATTGCTGAAAATAAAGGCGTGCGGAATTTGTTCAAGCGATATGCCAAGATGCTTTGTAACAGGAACTTACCACTTCCCGACCATACCTGGTCATGAGTTTTCAGGTCAGATAGTTGCAGTTGGCGATGACGTTGACGAAAGCCTTCTCGGCAAACGTTCCTGCGTATTCCCTATGCTCCCTTGCAAGCATTGTAAAGCCTGCAAAATGGAGGAATATGCACAATGCTCAGGCTATAGTTATTTCGGTTCAAGACAGGACGGCGCATGGGCTGAGTACCTCGTTGTTCCAGTATGGAACTTAGTTCCGTTCGACGATACCCTCGATTATAAAACTGCAGCGCTCTGCGAGCCTGCCGCTGTTTCAATGCACGCTGTAAATATCGGTGACATCAAAGAGGGTCAGAACGTTGTTATCATAGGCACAGGTACAATAGGCTTTATGATAGCCCTCTTTGCAAAAGAGAGAACAAAGACCGGTAAGGTGGTTATCGCAGGCCGTTCAAAGAATAAGCTTGAGTATGCAAAGAAGCTGGGCTTTGACGTTGTTGATACAGGCGTTGACGATCTCCCTGCACAGGTGAAGAAGATAATAGGTATCGACGGAGCAGACGTAACATTTGAAGCTGTCGGCTCAAACGAAGCTATCGCTTCCGCTATCGAGTCAACAGGCGCTCTTGGCAGTATCGTTCTCGTTGGCAACCCGTCAACAGACCTTATCCTGCCTAAGAATATCTATTGGTCAATACTGAGAAAGCAGATAACAGTCAAAGGCTCATGGAATTCCAGCTATAACAGCAGAGTGAACGATTGGAAGAAAGCCCTTGAAGTTTTCGAGCATAGCGACGTAAACTTTGCCGATCTTATCACACATACATTCACAATAGAGGAGAACGAAAAGGCATTCTCCGCTATCAGAAACACAGGCGAGTTCACCTTAAAGGTAATGTTCACATTTGACGATTAAACAGTCTGCCGTTTGTAAATTTGAGTAAAAATTCTGTAGTCGCTTTTCAAGACCTGAAATGAAAGTTGAGGGAAGCTTTAAAAGTGGCGGAAAGTAAGGAATAGTTTTAAATGGATAATATGACTCCCGAATTTGAAGAGATATACGGGAACAGAAGAAAGACTATTGAGAGATTAAAAGAGAGAAACAAAAAATTCGCAGAGCTTACAAGAGTAGAGTTCAAGAGAGTTATCCTCCATATCGAGGGCGAGCTTGTGGGCTTTGAAAAAGACGAGCTTGAAAACTTGTCAGCAAGATTTGTCACACATGATAGAACTTGTATGTTCCCTGCCCAGCATTTTGAAGTAAGCGGAACTCATTTTCATCTGACAGTGAATATAATGTCCGCCAATAACGAAGCTCCTATCGCCACAGGCGAGTATGCCCTTAAAATATTCACAAAGTATAAGGGCATGAATAAACCGCAGATATCAACAGATACAGTGGATTATGTCCTCAGTGGCAGTACGCTTCTCAAGCTCACCTATGATAACGATGGCAGATGCCTGTCAAAACAGGTGCTTACGAACGAGTATCCTTGTATCATATCCGATAAAGTGGAAACTATAGAGGACGATACAAAGGCGAACCCTATGAACTTCAAGCTCAGACGAGGCGCAGAAAACCTTTTCTATGCCGAGTCTGCAAGCGATATGGATACACTCGAATATAAGCTTGCCGTCACCTATAAAGAGCCTAAGCCTTCCCAGACCTTGCCAAAGCGTATTGAGAAGAAGCTTCAAAACCGTAAGAAGCTTATCATAAGAGATGTTTACGGCTTAAAGATATGGTGCTTTAAAAAGGCGTTCTCGTTCTTTAAGCATTTTGCTAAGAAAAACGGGGATATTATCCTCTTTGCCAGCGGTTCGAGAGCCGAGATAGGCGGAAACGAAAAGGTCATCTATGACCGCATGATAGAAAGAGGACTTGACAGCAAGTATAAGTTCAGATTTGACTTCAAAGCTAGTATCACTGTCAATAGGTCGATACCTGCCATGATAAGGTTCGTCTACTATCTTGCAACCTCCGATATCATTCTTATAGATGATTATTACCCTGACATCTACCTTGTGGATTATCCTAAGAACGTCAAGGTGCTTCAGGTTTGGCACGCCTGCGGAGCGTTCAAGTCATTGGGCTTTGAAAGACTGGGCAAGCCGGGCGCACCTCCGTTCAATACAAGGGTGCATAAGTGCTATACCCACGTTCCTGTAAGCTCCTATCATTCTGCGCTCCACCATGCAGAGGGTTTCGCTATCGACGAGAAGAAGTTCTATCCTGTGGGTATCCCAAGAACGGATATCTTCTTTGATGACGAATATAAAGCCAAAACAAGAGAGCAGATGCTGGAAGTTTTCCCTGAGTGCAAAACTGCAAAAACAGTTTATATGTATGCGCCGACCTTCAGAGGAAATAACGCAAATAATGCTCATTTCCCATTTGATAAGCTTGACCTTACAGCATGGGGCAAATTTCTTGATGAAACGGATTCTGTCCTTATCGTAAAGCTCCACCCGTTTGTAAAAAGGCGTATCGAAATACCTGACGAGTATGCTCACAGAATACTTGACGCCTCCGACTACAGAGAGGTAAATGATATCCTATTTATAGTTGACGTGCTTATCACAGATTACAGCTCTATCATCTATGAAATGTCACTGCTTAAAAAGCCAATGCTTTTCTTTGCTTTCGACCAAAAGTATTATGAAGCAACAAGAGATTTCTATGAGCCGTATGAGGAGCTTGTTCCTGGTAAGATCGTTCACGATTTTGATGAGCTTATGACCGCTCTCAAAGATAAGGATTACGAGTTTGAAAAAATGGATGGCTTCATAAAGAAGAACTTCAAATATACAGACGGAAAGTCCACTGACAGAGTAATAGACCAGCTTATCATGGGCATTGAGCCTGAAGATAACAGCATAAGATAAAAAAGATGAATAGAAACAGGAGGATCAGTATGGACAATGGTATGATATCAGTCTCAATGATGTGCGTCCATCTGGGACAGATAAAGGAATATCTTGACGCTTTTAAGCGCAACAATATCGAATATCTCCATATAGACGTAATGGACGGCTCATTTGTGCCGAATTTCACACTTTATCCTGATTATGTAAAACAGCTCCGTGATCTGACGGATATCCCATTTGATTTTCATTTCATGATAGAAAAGCCTGAGGAAAGGCTCCAGTGGTTTGATATCAGAGAGGGCGATTATGCGGCAGTGCATTATGAAAGCACAAAGCATATCGCAAAGTGCCTGCAATATCTCCGTTCTATCGGTGCAAAGCCTATCTTGGCTATCAATCCCGGCACACCTATCTGCGTGGTAGAGGAAGCCGTAGACTTCATAGACGGTGTGCTTGTCATGACGGTAAACCCTGGCTTTGCAGGACAGAAGCTCGTGCCTAACACGGTGGATAAGGCAAGACGTCTTAGAAAGTGGCTTGACGAAAACGGCCACGAAGACATCATCATAGAAACTGACGGCAATATGTCAAACGAGAACTGCCGCAAGCTTTACGAAGCAGGTGCAAGAATGTTTGTTGCAGGAACATCGAGCCTTGTTAAGCCGCAGGTAGAGGGTATAGACGAAAGGATAGCCGAAAACCGCAAAAATATTTGTCCTTTGGGATAAAAAAATTGAAAAATGCAGCCGCTCTGTACATTGTGCAGGGCGGTTTTTTACATTGTTTATGAGAATACGAAAAAGCGGTGCAGAGTTTCCACTCCGACACCGCTTTGCTTATATCTTTACTTTATTTTTCTCTATAAAGTCCACATTCTCTATCATGGGAATATATCACTCCCACCGCCTGCAAAAACGAATATATTATCACGCTTCCCACGAACTTCATTCCACGCTTTTTCAAGTCTGCAGAGATCCTATCGGACCATTCGTTGGTAGTTTTATCGCACTCATACAATATTTCTCCGTCAGTAAACTTGCAAAGATAATCATAAAAGCTCCCCTGCTCCTTCACAATATCCCGAAATATTCTTGCATTAGAAATACTCGCCCTAATTTTCAGCTTATTTCGCACAATAGAACTGTCAGAGCAAAGCTCTGCGATCTTCTCTTCGTCATATCCACAGACCCTATCAAGGTCAAATTCATCATAAGCCCTGCGGAAATTCTCACGCTTGTTCAGTATGCACTCCCACGAAAGCCCAGCCTGAAAAGACTCCAGCACAAGCATCTCAAACAAATAGCTGTCATCAGTCCTGAGAACGCCCCATTCCTTGTCATGATATTCCACATACTTTGGATTTTTCAGGTCGCACCATTTGCACCTGTTCATATAAGCTTTGTGCCCTCGTTGTCAATATGAAATTCCTTTACCTGCCAGCCTTTAAGCCCTGCATTGTCAAGGGAAAATTTCATCTTGCCTGCGAAATATTGATTGCTCTCATCTACAATAGCCATGATAGTTGGACCTGCACCGCTTATGTATGCCGCATAAGCACCATGAGTGTACGCAATGTCAAAAACGTCCTTGCAGTGGGGTATAAGCGCCATTCTGTAAGGCTGGTGAAGCCTGTCATCAACTGCCGTTTTCAGATTTTCAAACTTGCCCGTAAGAAGCGAAGCCGAGAAAAGCGCCGCACGGGAAAGGTTGTAAACTGCGTCCTTGTGTGAAACTTCCTTAGGCAGACAAGCCCTCGCTTCCTCAGTTTTCAGCTCAAAATCAGGTATTATCGCCACGAATTTCAGCTTTGTGAAAACCTCCTGCTTTACCCAGTGTACCTTTCTTCCGTCAAATACCGCCGTCACAATTCCGCCAAGAAGTGCAGGCGCAGTGTTGTCAGGGTGACCCTCTATCTGTGCCGCAAGGTCAACAAGATCGTCCTTTGTGAGGGGATCTCCAAGCATTTTGTTTGCTCCAACAAGTCCTGCGATTATGCAGGCAGAGGACGAGCCAAGTCCCCTCGCCATAGGAATGTTGCTCGTTTGTATAAGCTTTAGTCCCTCCAGCTTTTTTCCGCATACCGCAAAAAGGTCTTTTGCAGAAATGTAAATAAGATTTCTCTCGTCCGTAGGAATGTCAAGCCCGTCCGCCGCCGTTATGTCTATCCTGTCGCACTCCTCCATTTCAATGTAGTTGTAGTAAGTGAGCGCAAGACCCAGTGCGTCAAAACCTGCGCCAAGGTTAGCCGACGTGGCAGGTATCTGTATTTTTATCATGGTGAAAACTCCTTTATAAAAAAGGCGGACATCAAGTCCGCCCCATATTGCTTTTGTGTAATGGCAAACAGTGTCCGCCGCTTTTTTATCAGTATATCCTTATCTTGCTTGCGATCTCAGCGGAGTGTGAAAGGATAGTCAGGTTAGCGTCAATGTCAGCCTCTTTCATGTTCGGCGTGATAAACGCAAGCTCGTTTTCTGTCCTGCCAGAACGCTCGATATACATGAGCTTTCCGAACATCTCAGAAATAGAAGACTTGAGAGCCTCAGCATTTTCAGCCTTTATGCGAACATACATTGAAACGTCCATGTCCTTGTATGGCGCAACAAAATTCTTGTCATCACAATCTTCCCATGTAAGAGCAAGCACTCTGTGATGATGTTTCAGACAATCGATAATGTCGCCTACTACCGCTGAAGCTGTAGGAAGCTTGCCTGCACCCTGTCCGTAGAACATAACGTCGCCAACGCCGTCGCCTGTTACGCTGATAGCATTGTATACATCGTCAACAGACGCAAGAAGATTTGACTTTGGCACAAGTCTAGGACAAACGATAGCACTCACTCTGCCGTCATCAAGCTTCTTTACAGAACCTATAAGCTTTATAACATATCCTGCGTTTGCAGCATATTCAACATCATCAAGTGTGATCTTTGTTATGCCTGAGCAGTGTACCATTTCAGGATAAATGTGCTTGCCGTATGCAAGTGAGCCAAGTATACAGATCTTTCTGCAAGCGTCCTCGCCCTCAACGTCAGCCGTAGGGTCAGCCTCAGCATAACCAAGCTTCTGAGCCATTTTAAGAGCATCATCAAATGACATCTGCTCTTTTATCATCTTTGTAAGAATGAAGTTTGTTGTGCCGTTGAGAATACCTGATATCTGAAGTATCTCGTTTCCTGCCAAGCACTTGTTCAAAGGTCTGATGATAGGTATACCGCCGCCAACGCTTGCCTCGAACAGATAGTTGCAGTTGTGTTCCCTTGCTATTTTAAGAAGCTCTGCACCCTTTTCCGCAACTAGCGCCTTGTTTGATGTAACAACGCTCTTGCCGTGTTCAAGAAGCTTCTTTGTGTAGTCATAAGCGAAAGTCGTTCCGCCTACTACTTCGGCTACTACTTCTACCTCGGCATCATTGAGAATGATGTTGAAGTCCTTTATCATTTTGTCTGCAAATGGAGAATCAGGGAAATCCCTCAGATCAAGAATGTACTTGATGTCACATTCCTTGCCGACCTTTTTTGAGATAGATTCACGGTTTTTCATAAAAAGCTCTACCGTACCAGAGCCTACAACGCCATAACCGATAACTGCTACTTTACACATAAAAAATCCTCATTCCTAATAAATTATATATTGTTAAAATCTTATTTTACCCTTACTCTCCCGATATTATCTTGACTTCCACAACGCCGTGAACTTTAGAAAGCTCCTCCGTAAGCACGTTGGTGCTAAGTGCGTCATGCTCAAATCTTACCGAGAATGTCACCGTCGCCACCGAGTCGATAGGGATATTCTGGTTTATGGTCAGAATATTCGTGTTCAGCTCGTAAAGCCGTGATATAATGGAGGAAAGCACTCCCTTTTCATCTCTCAGTATGCAGTATACCGAAACGATGTTGTTTGTGAGCTGTTCTTCATAATTGAATACGGAGTCCTTGTATTTGTAGTATGCGCTCCTCGATATCCCCACCTTGCGGCAGGCTTCCGATGAAGTGGAAACTTCGCCCCTTGCCCTCATGCGCTTTGCGGCAAGCACCTTTAGCACAATGTCAGGAAGCACCTCAGAGCTTACGATAACAAGTTTGTTTTGCCCGTTCTCCAATTTTAGTCCACCTCCAAAGTACAGATGTGTGCGTGATAAATACAAGTTTACCACTTTTGTCCCCTTTTGTCAAGTGACCTGACCGCAGATATTCAACTAATTTTTCAAATTCAGGGTAAAATAAAATGTGTATTCTGACTAAAATCATTACACATAGAGCAATTTGTCCAAATAAAAGTCATATGGATAGTGCAAAATATATAAAAAATATGGCTTTGTACCCCTTCAAACTTGCTATTTAAGACAAAAAGGTGTACAATTAATGTTATAAAACTATCCTGCCTGAAAGGGGAGAATAATATGGATATGATAGCAGAAATACTGCAAACAGATAAAGCCGCTGCAGGCAAGCTTGAAAAAGCAGATATGGAAAGCGGCGAACTGCTGGAGCGCACAGTGAAAGAAGCGCAGGAGCTGAAAGAAAACGCCCTGAAAGAAGCCGAAGCCTATAAAACGCAGAAAGCCAAAGAGGTCACAGAGCGTATAAATACCGAAAGCGAAAAGATAACTTCCGCACAGCACGAGAAAACAACGGTTCTCGATAAAATATTTGAAGAAAAACATACTCAGTGGGAGAAGGAGATATTTGATAATATCATCTCTCCGAAGTAGAGCAAAAATTCTCCGTGAAAGGGGCTGAAAAATATGCTTGACAGTTGGTCTGCCAACGGAACAGTGGCGAAAATAAAATATATCCACGGCAGAATGTTTACTAAAGAGAACTATCATGAAATGCTCATGCGAAGAACAGTCCCTGAAGCCGCAGACTATCTTGCACATTCAGCCAGATATAAAGACGCCTTCCGTGACGTTGACCCTAATACCGTCCATAGAGGTTTTGTGGAGGCGCTTCTCCAAAGAGAGAATTTCAATACCTATATGCGCCTGTGCAGATTTCAGGAGCTTGATAAACTGCCTTTTTATGACTTCCTTATAAAAAGCAAGGAGATAGAATGTATTCTGTCCATGATAAACAATATAAATTCAGGGCTTGATAATTCTTACCTTAACGACCTTCCCGGCTATGTTATAAAACATTCAAAGGTGAGCCTTCTTGAAATGAGTCGAGCCGAGAACTATGAACAGCTTCTTAAAATACTAAGAAATACACCGTATTATAAGATACTGGTGAAAATACCGCCTTTGGAGGACGGCTCAGCGGATTATACCGAGTGCGAGCTAAGGCTGAGAACAGCCTATTATACCGAGCTTTTGAATACCGCAAAGCATGATTTTTCCGAAATGCAAAGCAAACAGCTCTCAGAAATGATAAGCCGAGAGATAGATTGCCTTAATATAATAAACGCCTACCGTATGAAAGCCTTCTTCGGCTATTCTGCCGAGGAGATAAAAAAACGGCAGATAAGAATAAAAACAGGCACAGGCTCAGTTAAAAGACTTGATAAGTATTATGAGCTTGAAAGCCCTGAAGATATGCTCGAATGGGTGAAAAGATCAAAGTATTCAAAGGGTTGCAAACAGACCTCTGAATATATCGAAAGCATAGTCCGAAGTTCACAGTTTGCCTATCTTTCTCATATCCTCGCCCAAAGCACCGCCGCACCTGTTTCACTCTATGCCTTTATGAAACTGTGCAGTACGGAAGCCTTGAACATCGTGCATATAATCGAAGCGATAAGATATAATGCCGACCCCTCGGCAGTTGAAAAGGATCTTATCATCACCGCCTGAGCGGTAAATTCTCAGGAAAGGAGATAATGTGATTGGCTATAGAAAAAATGTCCCTTGTGAATATAGCAGGTCTTATGGACGAGCTTGATGCGACCTTGAAAAGGTGCTGTGAAAGCGGCTGTTTTCATATCGAGCCTGCGGGCAATTCTCCCGACAGCGCAATGAAGCCCCTCAGCGAGAAAAACGAGTATGACCGACCTCTGAAAGAGCTTGCCCAGCTTTCCGCACAGCTTGGTATAACTCTAAAGGAAACTGATTTTACTGACTGTGACCTGTCAGCTCCGCAGGATTTTAACTCCCTGTTTGAAAAGTATAATACCCCTTTCAGCGAGCTTAATACAAAGCGGCTGGAGCTTACTCAGCGTATCTCAGAGCTTGGAGGGGCGGTCAGACAAATAGACCACCTGAAAGGTATGCACAGCGACTTTCAGCAGCTTTTCTCAATGAAGTATGTTTCCGTTCGTATCGGAAAGCTGCCTGTGGATAACCTGCCGAAGCTTGACTATTATAACGAGAATTTCTTCTTTGTCCCTTTTGAAACGGGAAAAAGCTTCTGCTGGGGAATGTATTTCGTCCCTGAACGTGATAAACAGCGTGTTGATGATATCTTCCACTCAATGTATTTTGAAAGGATACGGATACCGTCCTATGTATCAGGCGACGCAGACGAAGCCTTGGAAAAGCTAAAACAAACTATAGACGCAGATACAGTTGAGAACGCAAAGATAAACGAGCAGATAAACGAGCTTGCCGCAAAAGCAGAGCCTGAACTGCAAAAGGCTTTTTCAAAACTGAGATTTATACACGATACCTTTGACCTGCGGCGAAATGCCGCCGCACTAAACGATAAGTTTTATCTTAAAGGCTTTATCCCCGAAAAGGAAAAAGACCGCTTTGATAAGCTTTTCGAGGATATGCGTTCAGTGTCAGTGGTCTATCTCCCACCTGACGCAGACGCCTCATGTGAGCCGCCTACAGTGCTTAAAAACAACTTTTTGACCCGACCTTTCACAATGCTTGTGGAAATGTATGGTCTGCCTGAATATAAAGGCTATAACCCGACAGCTTTCGTGGCAATAACCTATACTCTGCTTTTCGGCATAATGTTCGGCGACTTGGGACAAGGACTTCTTATCGTTCTAGGCGGACTTGCCTTAAAGAAAAAGCTAGGAGCAAAAATAAGCGGTCTTGTCACACGCCTTGGCATATCAAGTATGATATTCGGTACTCTCTATGGCTCGTTCTTCGGTTATGAAGAGCTTTTAGACCCTGTGTTTGAGAATATAGGACTTGACTTCCTGCCCCTAAAGGTTTTCAAGCAAACGAACTTTATCCTCATAACTGCCGTTGCCATAGGTGTGGCACTTATCGTTATCTCAATGATACTCAATATCTATATCGGCTTTAAAAATAAGGATTACGAAAAAGCCATTTTCGGCTGTAACGGTATCGCAGGACTTGTGTTCTACAGCTCCGTTGCGGCAGGACTTGTTGGAACGCTCATGTTCGATGTAAAAGTCATGTCCACTCCGTTCGTCATTTTCCTTATCGTAATACCATTGGTGTGCATATTCTGCCGAACACCTTTCTCTATCGCCGTGAAGTATAAACAGTGGCGCTTGTCCGAGGACGAGGAAAAAATGACCGTGGGCAACTTTATAGTTGAGAACTTCTTTGAAATGTTTGAGTTCCTGCTGAGCTATGTTTCAAATACTATGTCATTTCTCCGTGTGGGCGGATTTGTCCTTTCCCACGCAGGCATGATGCTAGTGGTAATGACCCTTATGGAAATGTGTTCCGCCGCCGCACAGCCATTTGTGCTTGTGCTTGGCAACCTGTTTGTAATGGTAATGGAGGGCATGATAGTTGCCATTCAGATAATCAGACTTGAATTTTATGAGATATTCTCCCGCTTCTATGAGGGCGGAGGAAAACCATTCGAGCCTGTTGGTGTAAAATTTACTGCACAAACAGAATGATATCAAATTTGTGGTATTGTTTTGCAGGGGCGAACATCGTTCGGTCACTTGCCGTGACGGGCATTTTACCCCGACCATTATCCATACCCGTACAATGTAATTCGTAAAATCTAAAGTAAAAATAATTTTTTTGGAGGAATCAACTATGCTTATCTATTTCCTGCTCCCACTTATAGCAGTCGCACTTCTTTGCGTACCATTCATTTTCACCGCAAAGAAAATAAAGAACGGAAGATCGCCAAAGGGTGCTTTTATCGGCAATCTCTGTACATTTGCAGGCATAATGCTATGCGCTCTTATCGTCCCTGTAGGTAACTTTGTTTCAGCCGCAAGCGAGGAGGGCGTTAAGGCAGCCCTTTCAACAGGCGCAGGCCTTGGCTACCTTGCAGCAGCCCTTGCCGTTGGACTTTCCTGCGTAGGTTCAGGCATAGCCGTTGCTGCAGGCGCTCCAGCCGCTATCGGTGCAACCTCAGAAGACCCTAAGAACTTTGTAAAGGCTCTTATCTTCGTTGTTCTTGGCGAAGGTATCGCCCTCTATGGACTTCTTATCGCTATCCTTATAATCTCAAACGTAGGCACTGCATTGGGCATTTAACATGAGATTTTATCTTATCAGCGATAATATAGATACCCAAATGGGCATGAGACTTTCAGGTATCGAGGGCGTTGTGGTGCATACCTCCGAGGAGGTGTCAAACGCACTTGATAAGGCTATGGAAATGAAGGACGTGGGCGTTGTGCTTATGACAGAGCTTGCAGTCAAGCAGTGCAGAGAAAAGGTCTATGACTATAAGCTCACAAGAGAAACGCCCCTCATAGTTGAAATACCCGACCGCCATGCCACATCAAAGATATCTGATACCATTTCCCACTATCTCGCAGAAGCAGTGGGAATAAAGCTGTGATTTTGATAGGAGTTTAGTAATGGAAAATCAGACGATAAAACTTGAACGCTTCAAGCAGGCTGTCTTTGAGGACGCTGAAAAGCAGGCAAAGCTCATAACCGAATCCGCTGATAAACAGCGTGAAAACGAGCTTGCTCAGGCGAAAATAGAAGCACAAAGCCTCGCAGACTCAAAAAAAGCCGCCACAGATAAGACCGAGGAGGCAAGAGCCGTAAGGGAAATATCTTCAAAACAGCTTGAAGCTAAAAGAAACGTGCTTTGCCATAGAGAAAAGCTTATAGACAGCGTTTTTGACAACGTAAAAAGCAGGCTTGCGACTTTCAAAGCAAGCAGAGATTATAAGTCTTGGCTAAAAGAAAAAGCCGAAAAATGCAAACAGACCTATCCCGAGCATAAGGGCGTTATCTACCTCTCACCTGAGGATATGAAATACGCCTCTGACCTTGCAGACTTTGAAGTAAAAAGCCGAGATTCCATAGAGCTTGGCGGTATGCTCATGGTCTATGAGGATATTGGTATAGCACTTGATTATACCTTTGATTCAGCATTTGAGGGGCAGCGTTCAGCCTTTACTGAAAAAGCCGAGCTTGTGCTTGGGTAATAAGGAGTTTTTTATGGATAAAATATATTCGGTAAACGGACCTGTAGTAAAGGTTGCAGATACGAAAAGCTTTGCCATGCAGGAAATGGTCTATGTGGGCAAAAAGCGTCTTATCGGCGAGGTCATAAGAGTGCAGTCCGATTTTACCACCATTCAGGTCTATGAGGGCACAACAGGGCTTATGCCTGACGAGCCTGTTACCTCAACAGGCGCACCAATGTCCGCAACCCTCGGTCCCGGTATAATAAATAACATCTTCGACGGCATAGAAAGACCTCTCAAAAAGCTTGAAGAAGTCTCAGGCGCATTTATCGCTGACGGTGCAGACGTAAGCTCGCTTGATACAGAGAAAAAGTATCCCGTTACAATGACAGTGAAAACAGGGGATAAGCTTTCCGCAGGGGATATTTATTGCACCTGCCCCGAAACGCCACTTATCACACATAAGTGTATGCTTTCCCCTCTGTCAAAAGGCGGAGAGGTCATATGGACTGCCGAAAACGGCGACTATACAATAAATGACGTTGTGGCAAAAATAAAAGCCCCTAACGGTGCAGTAGAGGAGCTTACCCTCTGCCAGAAATGGCCTATCAGAACATCAAGACCATGCAAAAACCGCCTGCCTATTACAAAGCCGTTGGTAACAGGTCAGCGTATCGTTGATACTATTCTGCCGGTTGCAAAGGGCGGAACAGCCGCTATCCCTGGGGGCTTCGGCACAGGCAAGACCATGACCCAGCACCAGCTTGCAAAATGGTGTGATGCAGATATAATCGTCTATATAGGCTGCGGCGAGCGTGGAAACGAAATGACGCAGGTGCTTGAGGAGTTCTCAGAGCTTATCGACCCGAAAACACAAAGACCGCTTACCGACAGAACAGTGCTTATCGCAAATACCTCAAATATGCCTGTCGCTGCCCGTGAAGCCTCTATCTATACGGGCATAACCCTTGCCGAGTATTACCGTGATATGGGTTATCATATCGCAATTATGGCAGACTCTACCTCACGTTGGGCAGAAGCTCTCCGTGAGATATCAGGCAGACTTGAAGAAATGCCTGCCGAGGAAGGTTTTCCTGCCTATCTGCCGTCACGAATTTCCGAGTTCTATGAGCGTGCAGGCTATGTTGAAACTCTGGGCGGCAAGGAAGGCTCTGTTACTATAATCGGAGCAGTTTCGCCCCAAGGCTCTGACTTTTCCGAGCCTGTCACACAGAATACAAAGCGTTTTGTACGTTGCTTCTGGGCGCTTGATAAATCTCTCGCCTATGCAAGACATTATCCTGCAATAAACTGGAACACAAGCTATTCCGAGTATGCAGAAGACCTTGCCGATTATTATAATAAAAACGTCAATGAGAACTTCATGAAAGTCAGACAGGAGATATCAAATATCCTCGTTGAGGAAAATACTCTTATGGAGATAGTTAAGCTCATGGGTACTGACGTCCTCCCTGACGATCAAAAGCTTCTCATCGAAACCGCAAGAGCCGTAAGAGTAGGCTTTTTACAGCAAAACGCCTATCATAAGGACGATACCTACGTCCCCCTTGATAAGCAGTACCGCATGATGAAGCTTATCACAGATTTCTATGCCCTTGCAAAGAAAGCACTTTCACAGGGCGTGAACGTTGATAAAATAATAGGCTGCGGCTGGATAGAAAAGCTTATCAAAGTCAAGTATGATATACCGAACGATAAAATAGAGCTTTTTGACGAATACGAAAAGAATATGAAAGCCGATATGGAGGCTTTGACAGGAGGTGCAGGAGCGTGAACGTAAAATATATCGGCCTTAGCGAAATAAACGGACCGCTCGTTGCACTTGACCATGTAAGCGGCATTTCCTATGACGAAATGGCAGAAATAAAACTTGATGACGGCACACGCCGCCTTGCAAGAGTTGTAGAGGTGGAAAAAGACAGAGCCGTTTTGCAGGTTTTCGAGGGAACAAAAGGACTTTCCCTTGTTAATACTACCACAAGCTTTCAGGGCAAGCCTATGGAGCTTGCATTGTCTACCGAAATGCTGGGCAGGATATTCAGCGGTGCAGGCAAGCCTATCGACGGTCTGGGAGAGATCTTCCCCGAAAAGTACCGTGATATAAACGGCTCGCCCCTTAACCCTGTTTCAAGAACATATCCTCGAAACTATATAAATACAGGAATATCCTCCATAGATGCTCTTACTACCCTTATAAGAGGTCAGAAACTCCCTATCTTCTCAGGTTCTGGACTTTCCCATAATAAGCTCGCCGTGCAGATAGTAAGGCAAGCGAAAATCGCCGACGAAAGCGGACAGGATTTCGCAATAGTTTTCGGAGCAATGGGCGTAAAAAACGACGTCGCAGATTATTTCAAACGCTGTTTCGAGGAAACAGGCGTTTTGCAAAGGGTCGCAATGTTTTTGAATCTTTCAAACGACCCTATCATAGAGCGTATCCTCACTCCAAGATGCGCCCTCACTTGTGCCGAATATCTTGCCTTTGAGCATGATATGCACATTCTCGTTATCCTCACAGATATGACTTCCTATGCCGAAGCCTTGCGAGAGTTCTCCTCATCAAAGGGGGAGATACCGGGAAGAAAAGGCTATCCGGGCTATCTCTATTCCGACCTTGCCTCTATCTATGAAAGAGCAGGCATTGTAAAGGGTGCAAAAGGCTCTGTTACGCAGATACCGATACTCACCATGCCGAATGACGATATCACCCACCCTGTCCCTGACCTTACAGGCTATATAACCGAGGGGCAGATAGTTCTTGACAGAAACCTCGACCAAACAGGTGTTTATCCTGCTGTTTCTATCCTGCCGAGCCTTTCAAGACTTATGAAAGACGGCATAGGCGAGGGCTATACAAGGGAAGATCACCAAATGGTGTCGAACCAGCTTTTTGCAGCCTATGCAAAGGTGCAGGATGCAAGAAGCCTTGCCTCCGTTATCGGTGAGGAGGAGCTTTCCGATAACGATAAAGCCTATCTGAAATTTGGCACGCTTTTTGAGAAGCATTTTATCGACCAAGGCTTTGACGTGAACCGTTCCATAGACGAAACTCTCGACCTAGGCTGGAGCTTGCTCTCCACCCTGCCGAAATCAGAGCTTGACCGTGTTGACGAAGAACATCTGGAGCATTATTACAGTGCTGAAAAAGCTAAGGCACTTTTTGCAGAGGACTAAAATTCAGTGCCGCACAAATAATTATGTAGGGGCGAACATTGTTCGCCCGTTATTCCACAATATTGCGGTTATTTATGATATTGCCGTCACTCACAATATTGTTGTTTGCGATTTTGAAATTATTTGCAACATCACTATTTCAATGCTGAATAAAACGGCTCACAAAGAAAAAATCGGGCGAACAATGTTCGCCCCTACTGGACTTTATTTATATACAGTGATATAATAGAAACCTGCTAAGAAAAATCAATAGGCAAAATGAACAAAGTTGAGAAAAGAAGCAAAGGAAAAAACGATATAGCAA